>NZ_AWXD01000027.1:0-75341 GCF_000478945.1 Peptoniphilus sp. BV3AC2
TTCGTGAAGGTGGAAGAACAGTAGCATCAGGAGTTGTTTCAAAACTTCTTGACTAATTAAATAAAAATCAAAGCTGGATTAAACTCCAGCTTTTTTTGTCTCTATTTTTTATTCACACTACTTTACTGTTTCTATATTAATTTTATAAATTAAATTTCAACAAATAATATATTAAATAAGGCTCTATAATATCTATTGGGGAGTAAAACATCAACAGATATTATAGAGCCAATATTAACTTATAAAAAAAAGCGATTAAGGTATTCTTAGTCGCTTTTAATGTACTATTTTTCGAATTTTACTTAATATTTTTAATGTACTATTTTTTCATATTTTAGTTCATATCCGGATCTCAATATACATTCTCTTGTTAATACTGATAGTGCGTCTATTGCTTGCTCATCAATTTCTTTTTCAAGGTCGATGGTTGAGAGTTCTGTGCAGGCTAGTATTGGTATTGAACCTTGATCTAAATAATATTTACAGATTTCGTTAAATCTCTTGGATTTTACATCGTTTGTAGATTTTATATAGTAGATTATATCCATTAGTTCGTCTTCAATTTTTTCATCTACTCTTAGATGTTCTAGTCCATATTTTTCTATATATTTATCATAGATTCCAGTTTGCAATGTGCCTTTTGTGCCAAGTATGGTCACAACATTTCCGTGCTTCTTTGCTTCTTCTGTGGTGATGTCAATCATATTTATAAATGGTATGTCTGTTAATTTTTCCAAATCCTCTAAGAAGTTATGAAATGTGTTGCAAGATGCTGCGATGTTTGATACTTCATAGCCTTCAAATGCTTTTAAGTCAGGTTTAACTACGTCTACTATTTCACTGTGATCTCTATTTTCCAAAATTACGCTTGTTCTATCTGGTATGGTTGCATGGGATAAGAGCATGATATCTATATGCTCATTATCACAATTTGCCAATGTGTTGTGGATGATTCTTTCATAGAAGACCATGCTCGCAAGTGGACCCATGCCTCCTAATATTCCTAGTTTTTTCTTCATGTTACCTCCAAAAAAAGAAGAGCCACTTTTGTGGCTAATCTTATTTACTTAACTGTTTTCTTCTGTATACTTCTTCGTCAAATTTACCTTCTGATTTTGCAACTATTACTGAACAGCTTATGTCTCCAAGTACGTTTATTGATGTTCTTATCATGTCGAAGATTCTATCTATTCCTGCTACTAGAGCGATTCCTTCTACTGGAATTCCTACTCCTTGTAGCACCATTGCTAGCATGATCATGCCTGCTCCTGGTACTCCGGCTGTTCCTACTGATGCAAGTACAGTGGTTAGGACGATGGTCATTTGTTGACCAAGACTCATATCGAGTCCGTATACTTTTGCGATGAATAGTGCGCAGACCCCTTGGTATATAGCAGTTCCATCCATGTTGATGGTTGCTCCTAGTGGTAGTACAAAGGAAGCGATTGGTTTAGCTACGCCTAGTTCATTTTCACATGTATCTAATGATATAGGTAATGTTCCTGCTGATGATGATGTGGTAAATGCTACTGCCCATGGTGCAAATGCCTTCTTAAAGAAGATACCTACTGGTAGTTTTGCTACAAGTGCTATGGATGATCCATATACTAAGAATGCGTGTAGGAAACATCCAAGATATACTATTCCTACTACTTTTATAAGTGGTAGTAATACTTGTGGTCCGTTTGCTGCTACTACTGGCACGATTAGTCCGAATACACCGAAAGGAGCGAGTTTCATAATTCCGTTTGTAATGTAGATCATTGCTTCTTGTAAGCCGTCGAAGAAATTAAATACTGCTGTTCCTTTTTCTCCTGCGTAGAGTAGTCCACCGCCTAGAATAAGTGCAAATACGATTATTTGAAGCATTTGACCTTCTACTAGAGATTTAAGTGGATTAGATGGCACGATGTTTATAAGTGTATCTATAAAACTTGGTGCTTCTTTTGCTTCGAATTGTAGTTGATCTGCAGGTAGTGTAAAGCCTGAGGATACATCTAGCAAGTTTGCAAGGATTAAACCTATTACTATTGCAAAAGCTGTGGTTAGAAAGAAGTATACAAATGTCTTCATTCCGATTTTACCTATTTCTTTTGCGTCTTTTAAATCTGCAACTCCTACTACTAGTGATGCAAATACTAGTGGTACGATTACAAGTTTAATTAGGTTTAAAAATAGTGTTCCTAGTGGTTTGATATAGGTGCTTGCTATTTCTGGTTTACTTTGTAGGAATATACCTACGACGATTCCGACTAACAAACCTATCAAAATTTGAATAGGAAGGGACAATCCTTTTTTCTTTTTCATTTCATTACCTCCTTAGATTTTATTAAATTATATCACGAAATGTAAAAACATAGAATAAATTAATTAATTAACGATTTACTTTAGTACTACATTCTAATTTGATATTAAATAAATAAATTTAGATTAAAAATTTTGAATTGTTTCAAGGAATTTTACTTCGAAAGATTTAATAAAATGCTTTGAAACAAATGTATGTAAAATTTTATTTAAAATCCCATTTTAAAATTTTTATTTAATTTTGGGCAAGAAAAAACCTTGGATTTCTCCAAGGTTTAATTTTTTTAGTTTTTCTTTTCTCTTATATATTTGTCTATTGATTCTGCGGCTGTTTTACCTGCTCCCATTGCAAGGATTACTGTTGCTGCTCCTGTTACTGCGTCTCCACCTGCGAAGATGCCTTCTCTTGAAGTTTGTCCAGTTTCGTCTGCTACGATACAGCCCCATTTGTTTACATCAAGATGGTTTGTTGTATGTGAGATTAGTGGGTTTGGTGATGTTCCAAGTGCCATGATTACAGTTTCGAATTCTTCTTCGAAGTCTGATCCTTCGATCTTAACTGGTCTTCTTCTTCCACTTGCATCTGGTTCACCAAGTTCGTTTCTAACCATCTTCATTCCTCTTACCCAACCGTCTTCGTCACCTAGGATTTCAACTGGTGCGGTAAGCATTTCGAATTTGATTCCTTCTTCTTGTGCGTGGTGAACTTCTTCAACTCTTGCTGGTAGTTCTGCTTCTGTTCTTCTGTATACGATTGAAACTTCTGCGCCAAGTCTTCTTGCAACTCTAGCTGCGTCCATTGCTACGTTACCTCCACCGATAACTGCAACTTTGTTTCCTACGTTAAGTGGTGTGTCGAAGTCCTTGTCAAATGATCTCATTAGGTTATTTCTAGTTAAGAATTCATTTGCTGAGTAAACTCCGTTTAAGTTTTCTCCTTCGATTCCCATGAATGTTGGAAGTCCTGCTCCTGATCCGATGAATACCGCTTCGTAACCTTGTTCTAGAATTTCATCAACGGTAATAGTTCTACCTATTACTACGTCGTTTTCTATCTTAACTCCAAGTGCTTTTAGGTTTTCGATTTCTGATTCAACTACTGAATCTGGAAGTCTGAATTCTGGTATACCATAAACTAGTACTCCACCTGCTAGATGTAGTGCTTCGAAAATAGTTACTTCGTATCCCATCTTTGCAAGGTCTCCTGCACAGGTTAGTCCTGCTGGACCTGCACCGATTACTGCAACCTTGTGACCGTTTTGTCTTGGTTTATCAAATAATTTATATTTTTCTTCTCTTGATTTATCTGCTGTAAATCTTTCTAGTTTACCTATTGATACAGAATCTCCTCTAGCTTTAAGTACACATTGTGCTTCACATTGTGTTTCTTGAGGACAAACTCTACCGCATACTGCTGGAAGAGCAGTGTATAGGGCAAGTACTTTTGCTGATTGTTCGAAGTTGCCTGATGCAATTTCTTTTATAAATCCAGGGATATCTATGTTTACTGGGCAGCCTTGTCTACATTTTGGATTCTTGCAATTTAAGCATCTGTTTGCTTCTCTCATAGCTTCTTCTTCGTTGTAGCCGTAGCATACTTCTTCGAAGTTATGGCTTCTTACTTCTGGATCTTGGTTTCTAACAGGCACTGCTGTAAATCTATCTTGTTTGATTACTTCGCCAGTTTCGATTTCGTGATTTTGTGCTTCAATGTCGTATTCAAAGTTACATACGTGAGGCTCAATCTTTCTAACTGAATCGGCTGATTTATATTGTGATTGTCTCTTCATGGCACTGTTCCAGTCGATTAGATGTCCGTCGAATTCTGGTCCGTCAACGCAGGCAAACTTAGTTTTGTCGCCAACTTTTACACGGCAAGCTCCACACATTCCTGTACCGTCAACCATGATTGGGTTCATGGATACGATAGTCTTAAGATTATATTCTTTAGTAGTTAGACATACGAATTTCATCATGATCATAGGTCCGATGGATACGCATACGTCATATTTTTCACCTTTGCTATAAAGATCTTTGATCTTGTCTGTAACTAGACCTTTGAATCCATATGATCCGTCATCTGTACATACATATAGATTGTCACACACTGATCCAAGTTCTTCTTCTAGAATTACAAATTCTTTTGACTTTGCTCCTAGGATTATGTCGCAGGATAGTCCGTGTTCTTTGAACCATTTAGCTTGTGGGTAAACTGGTGCGGTACCTACACCACCTGCAACGAATAAGTATCTTTTCTTTTTAAGTTCTTCAAGGTCTTCATCTAAGAATTCAGAATATCTTCCAAGAGGTCCTACGAAATCTTTGAAAGAGTCTCCTTCTTCAAAAGCAACTATCTTTTGAGTTGATGCTCCAGATGCTTGAACAACGATTTGAACTGTACCACGTTCTATGTCATAGTCTGAAATTGTTAGAGGGATTCTTTCCGCATAGTCATCAGCTATAAGTATTATGAATTGTCCAGGTTTAGCTGAAGCTGCGATACGTGGTGCCAACACATCAAAAAGGTAGATATTAGGCGCTAGATTAACTTTTCTCTCAATTTTATACATTTTACACTCCTAATTTAGATTTTATTTCCATTAAGAATTCTTCCATCACATTAGATAGCTCTGCAGGTTTACACATGGTTTCTACCTGGAACATATTCCCCTTAGCTTGTTTAAGGTCAGCCTCTATGCGATCTAAGATTTCTTTTAGGTCAACGTTTAAATTTTTGCTTCTTGAAACGATTAGGTCTGAATAATCTCTCTCTAATGTTCCAAGAATTACTACATAACTAGGTAAATCGGTTAAAAACTTAGTTATTTCTTTGATTTCATCGTGTGAATACTTGTTTTGTATTTTGTAAACATACCTTATGTCTCCAATAGGTGTTACAAAATTTAAAATATCATTTAGTCCCTTTGGGAGAGGACTAGCTTTATCTTCTAAATGGTCTTCGGTGGGTAAAGAGAATTTATCTTCATCTTCATCTTTATTTGTACTATCCGACAGGTTTTCTTCAGGATGTACCTTAGGGTTTTCGTAAGATTTTTCTTCTATTTCCTCTGACTGTTCTTCAGGTTTTTCTGGGAAATCATCGTCTAGAAAATTCGCTGTTTCTAGTTTAGATTTTTTATCTTTTTCCTTGTCCTTAGATTTTTCCTTAGGTTTTCTAGAACTTTTAGAATCTTTATTTGAAATTTCTTCATCAGAAGATTCAGAAGGTTTGTCTTCTAAATTTTTAGATTCTTCAAGCTGTTTCATCTCTTCTAGTTTCTTCGCTCTCTCTTCGGCTCTTCTTTCAAAGTCATAGCCTTTGCCTATGGCGATGGACTTCATCTTTGCAAATAGATTTTCTTCATCTACCCTAAAGGTCATCATCATATTATCTATGAGTTTTGATTTTCTTTTATAATCGAGATAAGCCTTTCTTCCACAGAGGATTTCTATTTGAATTCCAGAAAGTGTTTTGGAAGGCATCTTTAGTTTTATAATAGAAACCTCAGATGTTCTCTTTAATATTGGACCTTCAAAGTCAATGCTTCCTAGTCCGGGGATTGTCGCAACATTTCCTTTAACTTCTATGGGAAGATTTGAACGAACTAGTTGATTGCAAAGTATCTCAAGCTGATCGAAATCCTGGTAGGTAATATCTTTCTTATCCATGACTATGAGATTATTTTCAAAGATTTCATATTCTGGATCCAAAGAAAAAGTATTTTTTATGACCAGACGGAGAATCGCATTTGCTGTTACTTCTTCCGCAAGGTCCATCCTAGCTTCTGTATCCAAAGAAATCTCTACAGAACTATTGCTTTTAGTTTCGAAGTAAGCCTTTGAACTATACCAGAGGGGTTTTGAATATTTTCCATCGACGGTGAACTTATCGCTTCTAACATTATCACTACCGCAAAAGACATCGTCAATGGTCCCGACCTCTACACCATTTAAAAAAGTTGTATTTTTGAAACTGTATTCAAATTCCATATTATAAGGATCTATAATATATTTCATTTAACCACCTATACTATTTTATCATATCTACAACGTTTCTTGTAATTATTTAACATTTTTGCTGAAAGTTTCTTAGAATCTTGTAATGGAGGTAAACCTCATATATACTAAGTTTAAGAATAAATTTTTATTTTGGAGCTGGATATGGCAATTATCATTTTTCTAGCGGCGGCTAGTACATATTATTTACATACAAAATTACCAAGAAATAAAAAATATTTAAGCCTAATCGTACTCATCCTTGGACTTTTGATTTCAAATCCTACTACACATTTTGGAAAAATATCCGGCACTGGAAGAATCGTTGAAGCAAAGGGAAACAGATTCGTCATCTCCTACGGCAATAATTTTTTTAGAAGAAATCCAAGATTTTCTATTAAATCCGATGGGGAATACTATGTTGGAGACCTGGTAAACTTCAGAGGTGTGCTTAAAAAGGGAGCTCCACCTTTTAATGAAAATGGATTTTCGGAATATAGATATTTAAAATCGAGAGGAGTAGGTGCAGTCTTAGATGGAAAGATTACCTGGGTTAGAAGTCGTGGCATCGGTTCAAAATTTGCAAGAAGGCTCGAATATTCTTCTGCATTCTTAAATCCAAATATAGAAGGAACCTACAAGGGAATCCTATCTTCCAACGGATCCATGTCGGAGGAATACAAAGCTTATAGAAATCTAGGAATCTCACACATATTTGCATTTTCTGGACTTCACGTGGGACTTGTTTTTCTATTTATAAAGAGAATTTTAAAACCATTTGGCAAAAATGTCGGCGATATCGTATCCCTGGTATTTTTATTTCTATACATATACATTTTGGGATTTCCAGTGTCGGCGGTTAGGGCATTTATCATGGTCTTAACCCTTGTCCTTTCGAGATTTTTTAAATTTAAATACAGATCTTACGAAATTATTTTAATTTCAATGATATTTCAACTTGCTTACAATCCTTTCGTCATATATTCGGTGGGATTTTGGCTATCCTATTCTGCAACTCTTGGAATAATAATCTTTGCAAGAAGATTTAAATTCCTCGGTAAAACTTTTATCGGTGAGGGACTTGCTGTTTCTCTCGGCGCATTTATCATGACACTGCCGATAATACTTAGAAGTTTCTACATGTTTAATCCGATAACTGTCCTTGCAAACCTAATAGTCATTCCAATGTATTCATTGGGAGTTGGATTTTCATTTGCACATTTATTATTCCCAAATATTCTAACTAAAACGGCGATAGATTTTCTATTTGGAATGGGAGCAGAAATAGGAAAATTTTTAAATTTTTACTTCAGAAGCATTGTAACAGGCAAGGTGAACTGGTACTTTATAGTTTGCTACTACCTATGTGTGATTGTGGCACTAAAGTATAGAGAATTTAAATTTACAAAGTTTCAACTAAAGGCTATGGGACTCTGTCTTATAACACTTTTTGTTCTAAACTTTCAAGATATTTATGAAAGGGAAGATTTCCGAATGGACTTTATGTATGTGGGACAAGGTGACTGCAGTATCTTTAAGTACAATGGAAAATACTACATGGTGGACACTGGAGGAAGTGGAGCCTACGATCCGACGAGGACCTATGTGCTTCCATACCTATTGTCGAAAAATATCACTGAGATAGAAGGGCTTTTCATAAGCCATTACGATACGGACCACTGCGAAGGGTTGTTTGAAATAATCCCTGAAATAAAATTTAAGACCATCTATGTAAATCATTTTGTTGAAGAAAATGTCTATGCGGAATCCATAAAGAAGAATTTCAATCTGAAAAAATTTAAAAATATGGATATAGGGGATTTAAAACTTAGAGAAGTTCCACATCCAATGGGAGAAGGCAACGATAGTTCCATGGCACTTCTAGTAAATTACAAAGATCTAAAAGTCCTATACACTGGAGACTTGTCTAAGGAACCTCTGGATGCGATGACATCAGGTAAGGTTGACATACTAAAAGTTCCACACCACGGATCTAAATATTCCATTTCAACGAAATTATTTAAAGAGATTCGTCCAGAGTTTTCTGTAATATCCTACGGACCAAACTACTACGGCATGCCATCTTCTGGTATAATTAAAGAACTACGAAAGTATGGAGAGGTTTTGGAAACTATGAAGGATGGTCAAGTAAGCTTCATTTACAATAGAAACTTAGAAAAATTTACGGTGAGAAGATGAATAGTAAAGAACTTTATAAAGAAAATTTATCCGGTGCATACCTTCTATATGGAAAGGAATCATTACTTATAGAAAATGCGGTGGAATATTTAAAAAATAAATATGTGGACAAGAGTTTCGAAGCCTTTAACCTTGTAAATGTAAAGGATTATGAAAGTCTTGTAAGCTCCTGCGAGACACTGCCCGTCATGGCGAATAAAAAATTAATAATCGTCTCCAATAGTGAAGAGTTTGAAAGCAATCTCATTGACGTAGATAAGACTTTGGAATATATGAAAGATATCCCGGACTATGTGGTGGCGATATTTATCGATGAAAATTCAAAACTCAACAAATCGAAAAAATTCTACAAATTTTTTAAAAAGAATAAGAGAGAGGTGGAATTTGACAAGGTATCACCTCAGGAAGTAACAAGGTTTGTAAATATCTACTTCAACAGAGAAAATATAGAAATCTCTCCATCGGATGTAAACTATTTAATTTCAAAAAGTGCCTATAATTCTAAAAATTTAGAGACCACCCTCATGGATTTAAAAAATGAACTTTCAAAATTTCTATCCTACAAAAAGATAGACAGAAATATAATCGACAGCGTGCTTACAGAAAACATTGATACCAATATTTTTAAATTAACGGATGCAATCTTTGGTCGTGATATAGATTCAGCGATAACGGAATTTAAAAATCTCTATGATATTGGCGAGCCACTGCAAAAAACTTTTGTGCTAATCGCAAGAAGCATAAGACTTCTTATGGGTTATATGAAACTTAGGGAAAAGAATACTCCGGACTACGAAATCATGAATGTCTTGGGAATCGGAAGCTTTGAACTTAAGAAAGTAAGGGCAGGTTCATTCAAGTACAAGGTGGATGAAGTGGTGGAATATTTCAAAGAGTTAGAAGAATTAGATCAAAATCTAAAGACTACCTCAATGGATCCATACATAGTCTATGAATCCTATCTATTCAAAGTACTTTCAACCAAAAATTAAAAAAATAAAAACTCAATAAAAGGCAAAAAAAATAATGGAGGCAAAACCTCCATTTTTTTATATATTAGTTATCTGAATAATTGTCGAAGTAGCCTTGGATTAAAACTACTGGAGTACCCTTGTCTCCAGATCCAGAAGTAAGGTCTGATAGAGAACCGATTAAGTCTGTGATCCTTCTTGGAGTAGTACCTAGAGTTTCATTTGTACCTACTAGATTTTTATTCTTGTGCTCAATCTTATCAACCATTGCTTCTCTAAGTTCTTCACCTTTTAGATCTTTGAAGTCGTTATCTGCAATGTACTTGATTTTAATTTCGTTTGGAGTTCCTGCTAGACCTGCAGTGTGGGCAGGGCTTACAACAGGATCGGCAAGTTCCCAAATTTGTCCAACAGGATCTTTAAATGCGCCGTCTCCGTAAATCATAACTTCTACATTTACACCGAATTCTTTGTCTAGAATTTCTTTGATCTTGTCTACTACTTGTTGGCCATCCCTAGGGAATAGTTTAACATCAGCATCACCAGCAAGGTTTGAACCAAGTACACCGTAATCTTCGTTGTAACCATGTTTGTCAGTCTTTTCAGAAAGTAGATCGTCAAGACCGTATACAACCTTAGCTCCAGCTTCTTTAAGTTCATCTTTAACAAGATCTCTAGTGTGGATAGAAGCTACAAGAACTTCATCAGTGAACTTCAAAATAGTTCTTGGATCGTTTGAAAAATGTATTTCTGAATTAGGTGCAAGACTCTTATAAAGGTCTACATAGTTAATTCCAGTAAATGGGTGAACGGATTTTCCAAATAACTTTTCATACTCATCTTCATCTAGAACGTCTGTGTAAGGATTGATCTTTTTGTTGAATAAATCCCTTTCGTTCATAAGATGGTTTCCAACTTCATCAGAAGGATATGAGAGCAGAATGTGCATCTTTAGTCCTGATTCTGCAAGTCCTTTTAAAATAATAGAGAATCTGTTTCTAGAAAGAATAGGAAATACAACTCCAAATTCCTTTGAAAACTTAGATCTTACATCACAAGCTATATCATGAGTAGATGCGTAGTTGTTTTGTGCTCTTGCTACCAATGATTCAGTAACAGCAACAACGTCCTTGTCCCTCATCTTAATATTTTCAGCTCTAACAGCTTCGATTACAGAATCTGTAACTATCTTAGCCACATCTTCTCCACTTTTGACTATCGGTGTTCTAATACCTCTTACAACAGTACCAAAGTATCTTTTCATATTTTCCTCCTAAAAATTATCAACTGTGTAAAGGAAAATCCTTTACTACTCATTATTGCACATAAAATAAAAAAGATAAAGAAATAGATACAAAAAAATTTTATAATATATAAATTTTCATTTTTTAATCACTTTTTGTTTGCAAATTTAGAACGAAAATATATTTTTAAAAAATCATTGTTAATAAAATTGAATCCATTTAATCTCAAAAACTTGAGAAAAGGCATGGATTGTTATTATTTGTAGAAATTGAAATTTATAGATGATATAATGATTCTATGAAAGGAAAATTTATTACATTTGAAGGACCAGACGGTTGTGGCAAGACCACCGTCGTGGATATGATTTATAAAAAACTAGAAAGTCTAGGATATAGAGTAATAAAGACTAGGGAACCTGGTGGCACAGATATCTCTGAAAAAATTAGAGATTTGATCTTGGATGTGAATAATGACGAGATGAGCCCAAGGTGTGAAGCGCTTCTATATGCAGCGTCCCGTGCCCAACATACAGAAGAAAAAATAGTTCCGTACTTGAATAAAGGATATATAGTACTGTGCGAAAGATATATTTTATCTTCTTATGCCTACCAAGGTTACGGCAGAGGTCTCTTAGAAGGGGTAGTTGCAATTAATGATTTTGCTACCGCTGGTATAAGACCTGATCTAACCATTCTCCTTATGGGTGACTACAGAGTCGGTCTTGAGAGAAAGAATGAAATGGGTGCCGATAGACTTGAACTTGAATCCACAGATTTTCATAAAAAAGTCTACAAGGGCTATGAAGAGATTGCAAAGTATGAAGACGTAACTGTTATAGATGCAAACTCAGAATTAGAAACTGTATTCAATAATACATTAGAAAAAATATTGGAGATGATTGAATGAAACTCGTTCTAGCAATTGTTCAAGATGCAGACAGTGACGATCTTATAGATGAGATTACAAAGGAAGGTTACAGAGTTACAAAGGTTATTTCAACTGGAGGATTTTTAAAATCTGGCAACTCTACCATCATGATTGGAACTGATGACAGCGAAGTAGATAGGCTTATAGAACTGATTTCTCACAACTGCAAAGTAAGAGAGATTATAAAGTCTATTCAACCTATGAATATGCCCGGCACAAGCATAGCAACCCTACCTATTAAGGTAAAAGTCGGGGGAGCCACTGTTTTTGTGCTTGATGTTGTAGATTTTAAAAGGTTTTAGGTGATAATATGAAGATGATAATTGCCATTGTGCAAAATAAATTTGTAGATGAACTTATAGATAAGTTTTATGAAGAAAATATATCAGTGACAAAGGTTAGCTCTAGTGGAGGTTTTTTCAAAGCTGGAAACACCACACTTCTTATAGGATCTGATGAAAAAGAACTAGATCATGTGTATGGTATTTTCAAAGATGTTACTCAAACAGAAGAAATAAGAGACGAAAGAGGGCATTTTGAAATATCAGGGGCTACATTATTTGTACTGGATGTAGAAAAGTCTCTTCGAATTTAATGTTTAAATCACATCTTAAAATATGCGATGAGCTCTGCAATGAGACCATATCCCACGCCTATATCTTCTCTGGAGAAAGCGGCGTAGGTAAATTCACCATGGCAAAATCTTTTGCTAGGATGATTTTAAATGAAGAACATTTATTGCGCATAGAGGGGATAGATGAATATGAGCATCCAGATCTCTTGGTGCTAGATGGAAAACTTTCAAAGTCACAGGTGGACGATATGATTTTGGAATCACTTAGCCTTCCATACGAAGCGAAGAACAAAATCTACATCATAAACCATTTTGAAGACCTCTCCATCGAAGGACAAAATGCAATTCTAAAGACCTTGGAAGAGCCGCCGGAATACCTTATAATCATCTTGGTTACAAGTAATATTTCCAAGCTGCTTCCAACTATTATTTCTAGATCAAGGGTGCTTAGCATAAGCTCTGTTGCTACTTCTGATCTTAGAAGTTTCATAGAGTCAAAAGGATTTAAATCTCAAGCTGAGTTGATTTCAAATATTTCAAATGGATCGATTAAGGAAGTTACGAACTACTTAGAAAATCCAGAACTTCTAGATAAGAGAAGACAAATTCTAAATACTACATTAGATGTGCTAAGGGGTGGAGTTAGCCAGGCAATGAAGGCTTATCCATTCTTTGAAAATGAAAAGGAAGATATTTCTTTCGTCCTAAAAGTAATGGAACTTTTAACTAGGGATATTCTTATTTATTCACAGACGAAGGAAGAAAAATTTATTTTAAATATAGATTATAAATACGAAATTATAAGTTTAAACATGGATAACAACGCAGCCTTAACTGGTCTATACACAGTCCTAAAGGCGAGAGAAAGCTTAGAAAATAATGTAAATTATAGAATTGCAATAGAATCCATGCTTGTAAAGTTGGGGGAACTTAATGATAAAGGTATCAGGAGTTCGTTTTAAGAAAAACGGTAAGATATACTATTTTGACCCTATGGATGTAGATCCTAAGGTCGATGACAATGTGATTGTAGAGACTGCCCGTGGTGTGGAATACGGCACGGTGGTCATAAATAAAGAAGTAGATGAAAGTGAGTTGGTATCTGAACTTAAACCAATCTTTAGAGTAGCGACAGAAGAAGATGAGAATATCCAACTTCAAAATAGAAATAACGCGAGAGAAGCTCTCATGGTCTGTCAAGACAAAAGTATTGAACACGGTCTGGACATGAAGGTTCAAGGTTGTGAATACACTTTTGACAGAGGAAAGCTTCTGTTTTATTTTACTGCTGATGGCAGGGTTGACTTTAGAGATTTGGTAAGAGATTTAGCATCCATCTTTAGGACTAGAATTGAGCTAAGACAGATTGGAGTTAGAGATGAAGCTAAAATGGTAGGAGCACTTGGATGCTGCGGCAGACCTTGTTGTTGTAGTACATTTCTTTCCGAGTTTTCTCCAGTGTCAATTAAGATGGCAAAGGACCAAGAGCTTTCACTAAATCCAGTTAAAATATCTGGAGTTTGTGGAAGACTCATGTGCTGTTTGAAATATGAACAGGACGGCTACGAATGTATAATGAAGAGGATGCCAAAGGTTGGAGAAATCGTTGAAACCGATAGAGGTAGCGGTACAGTAATAGACACCTACACCATCCAAGAACTTGTAAAGGTTCAGTTCAGAGTAAATGATGACACAGAAGTAGAACTATTTGAAATTGGTGACGTAAAGAGAACTCGCAAGATGGATAAGGAATACATGCCTGCAAAATCTTCTCTCAAAGAAGAAGAATCTAGCGAAGACGAACTTAAAAATTTAGAAAAGGAATAAAAGTTAATAGGAAATCTATTTAAGACCTGAGATTTACCTCAGGTCTTCTTTTAAAATAATATGATTAAAAAATTATTTTCGAAAATACATAATAAATTTAAAAATTTAATAGAAAATGTCTTTAGAAATACAGAAAAATCCGTCTACATATCCATATTTTTTGTGTCGCTTATAATCTCAAGCATGTACAGCTACTATATCTCGGACTATGTGGGCAGCTATCTCTCAATATTAATAACACTTACAATATTTATTTCAATAGCGCTTTCTATATTTTATAAACCGATTAAAAAAATAGTAGTCAACCTAAAGAAAATAAAATCATTTAACCTCATTTCCCTTGTAGCACTTTATATATTTATCTACTATTTTCTCGGAGAAGTTTCCTACACATACTCACTTTCAGATTTTGAATATCAAGGAGTAATATTTGTATCAACATTAGTAGTATTTCTATTTTCAAAATCCATAGCGGTCTTTTTAAATAGAAAATCATTTCTAAGCATAGTACTTATCCTTGTAACAGCAGTTCCAATCGCAGGAATATTCTATTTCTTAAGCTTTCCAGGATTTGATACCAAGGAAGATTATAATTTCGTAGTACAAAATGTAAAATCAGAAAATCTATACAAAGTACAAACCATAAATTACGACGAAGAGACCATGGACTTAACAGGATATGTCTCCTACAGCGGCAAGAAAAAAAAGAGAAGAGACATGCTATTTTCTCACAGCCTCACCAAGGCGCCTATAAGAGGAGTTATGTACAAACCTGTAAACGATGAAAAGAAAGATGTGCTTTTCATCGTTCACGGCAATCACAGAGCGACCACCAAGTCCCATCTCGGTTATGAATACTTGGGAAGATACTTGGCAGAGCGTGGAATCGCAGTCGTATCTGTAGATATGAACTATCTAAATGGATTTTTAAACTATGGGTTAAGTGGAGAAAATGATGCACGGGCAATGGCTCTTTACAGAAATATAGATTATATTTTAAATTTGGAAGAAAATAGAGATTTAAATAAAGAGATTTTCTTAGCGGGACATTCCAGAGGAGCAGAAGCCACTACAATTTTAAAATCTTTTACAGAACTTGAAAAACTTCCAGAAGATGGCAATAGAAATTTGAGCCTGAATGTAAAGGTAAAGGGAATCATATCCATATCTGGAACCTATGGTCAGTACACTCCCGCTGGCAAGAATTTGAAACTAAGGAATGTAAATTTTCTATGTATCCACGGAACCCACGACTCTGATGTAGAAGGTTTCGAACAGTTAAATCAATATGAAAACATAGAAAATACCAGGGGATATTTTAAGTCTGCAATCTATATTCCATACGCCAACCACGGCAATTTCAATACCCTTTGGGGAGATTATGATTTAGATCCTCCGGATGCATACTTCTTCAACAGAAAGAGCCTTCTACCAGGAGAAGATCAGAGAAGAATACTAGAAGTTTTGACAGAAAAATTTATAAGAGTGGTAGATGGAGAAGAAAATAAAAATATTTTCTATGACCTTGCATCTGAAGATTTAAATATTCCAAAATTAGACTACTATCAGATGTACCAAGAAGGAGGAAGCTCTGTAATTGCAAACTTCAATGAAGATTACAATATAAGTACAGCGACAAATAGAAACTTCGACATGACCTACCAAGGATTTTCACAAGTCTACGAAGATATGGTTGAAGTAGGAGATGCGGATTACAATAGCGGACTCTACCTAAGATCAACTACAAGTGCAAACTTAAGTTTCTTTGCAAGAGAAGATGTGGCAGGCCTTAAAAATCTCTCCTTTGACATAATTAAAAAAGATGACGGCGGAAGTATGGAAGTGACAGTAATGGATTATTTTGGAAGAAAATATTCCTATGACATATCTAAAATCAAAACACTTCCAAAGGAAACCTGGGTGGAAAGATCCAAGATAGAACATATAAAAAACGACGGCAATAGCTACATGGGATATACAACGATTAAACTGAATCTAAGTGACGCAAAGGCATCAGGTGTGGACACAAGTAGGATAAGATATATTGATTTTAACTTCAAAGGAGCAAATGATTTAATCCTAGATAATATACTATTTTCTGATTGAGGGTAATTATTATGGGTATAACTTTTATAGGGAGAAGGGTTAATCATGACAAAGACACAACTTGTAAATGTATTTAATACAGATGAACAAGATACCGTTAGAAATATATTTTTTCTAATAGGTGATATGATGAGTCACCGAGAAGAACTTATGGATTCATTTAACAATATAAATTCTAAATATTATGGCAAGGTTACTTTTGAGTACAGTGGATTTTCCATACTTCTCAAAACTTCAGAAATACCACAAGTCCTTAAGTTTATTGCTCACAAGGGCATAGACATTTACAGTTTTTTTGAAGTGTTTAAACCTGTATAGATGTTAAATAATTTAGGGGGAATATATGACATTATTTGAACAAATGAACGAACAATTTAACTTTGAATTACAATCTGGATACATCTATCTAGATATGGCAGCTAAGTTAAAAGAACAAGGAATGGATGGATTTGCACATTTCATGATGAAACAAGCTCATGAAGAATATGAACATGCAATGAAATTATATGATTTCCTATTTGAAATAGGCGAAAAAGTTGAATACTTTGACATCGAAAAACCAAATGTAGAATTCAAAAGCTTCACAGAAATCTTTAAAGAAGCTCTAGCTCATGAACAAGAAGTAACTGCTAGAATCCATGCCCTTTACAAGAGAGCAACTGAAGAAGAAGATTACAGAGCAGTTGAACTTCTAGGATGGTTCGTAAAAGAACAAGTTGAAGAAGAAGACAACTTCAGAACTATCGTTGAAAAATTCGAAAGAATCCACGAAAACTGGTCTGGACTATATATCTACGATCACGAACTTGGAGCAAGAGGATAATATAAATTTTAAAAGAGTTGCAAAAGCAGCTCTTTTTTTTATGCAACAAAATTTGTTGGGGGGGGGGAAAAATGCTTAAAAACTTTTAAATACAAGCATTTTACTATATTAAAACACTAGTCAGTGTATCTTCTCATAAAATATAAATTATGATAATATTTATATTGATAATGGAGGAGAATAATGGACAAAAATTTTAGATCAGTCTTCTTTTTGGGACTGACTTCGATTATTTGGGGATTGGCATTCGTATTTCAATCCACAGGAATGGACCATGTGGGACCATATACCTATAACTTTGGAAGAGGACTTCTAGCAGGACTATCTCTTTTAATATTAATACTTGTAAGACCTAAGTCCATGAAAGAAAATCACAAAGTAGATAAGAAATTAACCGTAGTAGGTGGGATAGTAATAGGACTATGTTTGGCAGTTGGACAAAACTTGCAACAACTGGGAATAGTTTACACAGATGTTGGCAAAGCAGGATTTTTAACCACACTATACATAGTATTTATTCCAATTCTATATCTTTTCTTAGGCAAAAAACCAGATAGAAAAGTATTTTTA
Source organism: Peptoniphilus sp. BV3AC2 (assembly GCF_000478945.1). Classification (NCBI taxonomy): domain Bacteria; kingdom Bacillati; phylum Bacillota; class Tissierellia; order Tissierellales; family Peptoniphilaceae; genus Peptoniphilus; species Peptoniphilus sp. BV3AC2. The sequence continues at coordinate 17,543 of NZ_AWXD01000027.1, forward strand.
TGCGTACTTCTTGCAGTAGTTGGACTCTATTTTATATCCATAAAAGAAGGATTCGTCATAGAAAAAGGGGATATCCTTTTAATCCTTGGAGCAATAGGCTATGCGGTTCATATAATGGTAATTTCATATTATTCGCCTAACACAGACAATGTAATGCTATCCTGTATACAATTCTTCGTATATTCGATAATATCTTTGATCATTGCACTATTTACAGAAGATGTCACTCTTTCAGGAATATGGGATGCGAGGACCTCACTACTATACACAGGAGTTCTCTCAAGTGCGGTGGGATATACCATTTCAATAGTTGCGCTAAAGGATTTCGACGCAACCATCGGTTCACTTATCCTTTCCCTTGAAAGTATAGTTGCAGCCATAGCAGGAGCAGTTCTTTTACATCAATTCTTGACACCTAGAGAAACAGTTGGATGTGCGATAGTATTTATAGCGACAATACTCGCACAAATAGATACATCTAAGATAAAAGAATTCTTAGCTAAAAAGAAAGAACGAGAATTGGCAGAATAAAATAAAAATTTAAGACTTGGTCACCAAGTCTTTTTTTGTGCAAAAAATCATTTGATTTGCGAAAAATTTATAGAAAAATTTTTAAAATAATTTATAAAATATTTTCGTTTTCATAAAATAAAAAATTTCTTCAAAAAAATTTTAAAATTTTAAGAATTTAGCGGTTTATTATAAAAACATATTTCCACTAGAAAATTGTTATGCTCAATGTTATAATACTTGTAGAAACGATTTCAACAGGAGGAAAATTAATGAAAGTATATAGCACTGACAAGGTTAGAAACTTAGCACTTGTAGGACACAGCGGATCTGGTAAGACAAATCTTACAGAATCAATGCTTTTCCAAACAGGAGCAACTAAAAAAATCGGACTAGTAACGGAAAAAAATACCCTCAGTGACTTCTCAAAAGAAGAGATGGAAAGAGGTTCTTCAATAGGTACATCTGTAATACCCGTTGAGTGGAGAAATTACAAGGTAAACATAATAGACACTCCTGGGTACTTAGATTTTATAGGTGAGGCACAAGGTGCTCTACGTGCATCAGAAGCAGTACTAATGGTTATAGATGCAACTGCAGGAATAGAAGTAGGCACAGAAAGAATGTGGAAGTACACTGAAAATATAGGTCTACCTAGAATCATATTCATAAATAAAATCGACGCAGAAAATGTAAACTTCAGAAAACTTATGGAAGAACTCGAAGAAAAATTCGGTAAAAAAGTAATTCCATTCTCAGTTCCAATAGGATCTGGAGATGATTTCATAGGAGTAACAGACGTTATCTACCAAAAAGGTTTTAAATATGTAAATGCACAACCTGCAGAAACAGAACTAAACCACGATCAAATAAAAGCAACTGAAAGAATGTACGAAGAGATCGTAGAAGTTGTAGCAGAAGCAGACGAAGTACTAATGGAAAAATACTTCAACGGCGAAAAATTCACCAGAGAAGAAGTTCTACGCGGAGTTACAACAGCACTACTAGAAGGTAGAGCAGTACCTCTACTAGTAGGTTCAGCAGAAAAGGGAATCGGAATCGATATTCTACTTAACACCATAGTTAACTACATGCCTGCACCAAACGACGAAAGAGCTCACTCAGGATTTAGATACGAATCTGGAGAAGAAAGAAAAGTAGATGTAAATGAACCATTCTCAGCAGTAGTATTTAAAACAATCACAGACCCATTCGTTGGTAAGATATCTATCTTTAAAGTAATCTCTGGAAAGATTACCAAGGACACTCCAATCTATAACGCAAACAAAGAAGAAATGGAAAAACTTGGCGGAATCTTCTCAATAAGAGGTAAGACTCAACTAGATGTAGAAGAACTTGACGCTGGAGACATTGGAGCAACAACCAAACTTCAATTCACAGAAACAGGGGACTGTCTATGCGACAAGAACCACATAGTTAAATATAAAAACTTAAAATACCCTGCACCAGTTCTATTCTATGCAATCGAACCAAAGACCAAGGGAGACGAAGAAAAACTATCTCAATCACTTAGAAGATTAAGAGAAGAAGATCCTTCATTCACAATCAATAGAAACCCAGAAACTAAACAGCTAACCATAGGCGGACAAGGACAAGTACAACTAGATGTAATCCTTGAAAAACTTAAAAATATGTTTGGCGTAGAAGTAGTTAAGGTTCCATTTATAATTCCATACAGAGAAACCATAAGAAAAGTTGCATCTGTACAAGGAAAGCACAAGAAACAATCAGGTGGAGCAGGACAATACGGAGACGTTTGGATAAGATTTGAACCTTGCGAAGAAGATTTCGTATTCGACGAAGAAGTATTCGGAGGAGCAGTACCTAAGAACTACTTCCCAGCAGTTGAAAAAGGACTAGTAGAATCAAAAGAACACGGAGTACTAGCAGGATATCCTGTTACCAACTTCAAGGCAGTTCTATACGATGGATCTTACCACGACGTAGACTCAAACGAAATGAGTTTCAAACTTGCAGCAAACCTTGCATTCAAAAAAGGAATGGAAGAAGCAGGACCAGTCCTACTTGAACCAATCATGTCAGTAGAAGTATCAATCCCAGATGCATACCTAGGCGATGTAATGGGCGATATGAACAAGAGACGTGGAAGAATTCTAGGAATGGATCAACAAGCAGACGGCACTCAACTACTAATAGCAGAAGCGCCACAAGCAGAAATGTTTGAATACTCAATAGACCTAAGAGCAATGACCCAAGGAAGAGGAACATTCACCATGGAATTCGTAAGATACGAAGAAGTTCCACAAGCAATGGCAGATAAAGTAATAGCAGAAGCAAAAGCTAAAAAAGAAGAATAAAATAATAAAAATTTAGGCACAGGAGACTGTGCCTTTTTATGTAATAAATAAATCTATTATGCTATAATTTCATTGGTGATTAAATGAAAAACAAAAATAAATTACTCATAATATATTTTCTACTCCTAGCAATAGGAATCTACGCACTAATTAGCGCCTACTATGTAGAAGAATTCGAAGGAGAAATATATTTAAAAGTATTTAAAACATCCACAATGCTCTTAATATACATAGTACCAGCGATACTGCTAGGAATAATCCTAGCGAGAAAATACGATGGCAGCACCAAACTATTATTCTTCGCCATAATCACAGGAGCCTTAATAACCCCGTCCATATCCGTCTACGTCAACGAAGCCATAGAAAACGGCTTTGCCTTCTTCATGATGGAAGACACATTTTTCGAATGGCAGGACGCACTAGCAAGCCCATACGCAGAAGAAATATTAAAAATGGCAACAGCAGTACTCTGTATGCTAATTTTAAACTCCAAAAAGAGAATAGACTTTTTGCTTTCAGGATTTGGAGTAGGACTGGGATTTCAAATAATGGAAGACATCGGATATATAATTCCAGAAGACTCCACCTTTGACGAAGTCTCCATGATTATGGATAACTCTATAGATAGAATAAAAGGAGCACTAGGATCACACATGATCTACTCAGCAGTCTTTATGATGGGACTCTACTACTACTCAAGAGGAAAAAAATTAAAAGGACTACTCCTAATGTTAGCAGTAATGATAAACCATTTTATGTGGAATATGCCACTAGCAACCACACTAATAGACATCATAGCAATAGTAATGGTAGTCATAATATTTGTCGTAGAAATAATAAAAATACAGAAAGAGAGCAATTTGCCAAAAAATTTATAAAATAATATAATAAAAACACGGGGAGCAGTAGCTGAGAGTAAGTTCGACTTAGACCCTAAACCAGATTAGGATAATGCCTACGTTGGGACGCTCTTCAAAGAAGAGCTTTTTTTGTACCCTAAAAAAGGAGAAAAAATGGAAAATAACAATAAAAAAACATTGCCCACAGTCTTGACCATAGCAGGCTCAGACTGTAGCGGCGGAGCAGGAATACAAGCAGATTTAAAATCAATCATAACAAACGGATCCTATGGAATGTCAGTCATCACAGCCTTGACAGCACAAAACACCATGGGAGTCACAGCAATAGACGAACCACCGATAGAATTTTTACACAAACAACTAGAAGCAGTCTTCGAAGACATCTATCCCGACGCAATAAAGATCGGCATGGTATTCTCAAAAGAAATCGTAAAAGAAATAGTAGAAACACTTAAAAAATACGACGCCAAAAATATCGTAATAGACCCGGTAATGATAGCCACATCAGGCTCAAAACTGCTATCTGACGACGCCATCGACTCAGTTAAAAAAGACCTGCTACCACTAGCCACAGTAATCACACCAAACATACTAGAAGCAGAAGAACTCAGTGGAATAAAAATAAATAACGAAGAAGACATGGAAAAAGCAGGTAAGAAACTAGTAGAACTGTACGGCGTAGCAGCCTTAGTAAAAGGCGGACACTCAGTAAACGACGCAAACGACGTGCTAGTAACAAAAGAAAAAATAACCTGGTTCAAAGGCAAGAGAATAGAAAACGACAACACCCACGGCACAGGATGCACCCTATCATCAGCCATAGCAACCTACCTATCCCAAGGAAATAGTCTAGAAAAATCCATCGAACTCGCAAAGGACTATCTGTCAGAAGCACTATCAGATATGTTAGACTTGGGTAAAGGAAGAGGACCAATGAACCACGGATATAAAATCACAAGAAAAATGTAAAAAATAGTTAATTAGCTCCTAGGAAACTAGGAGTTTTTTGTTTGGCATGTGGGTTGTGTAGCGGAAGTAACCCGCTTCCATAACCGAGAGTCTCTACACGGAAAGTCCAAAGGAAGGCAGTCACCCTGAGCGGAAGAGCCGAAGGCTCTGGAGTCGAATGGGTATAACTATGGTGGGGTCTATCCCTCCACACAGTCATCCTGAGCGAAGACGGCTCTGCCGTCGAAGTCGAAGGATCTGACCCATATTTAACCCATCTATTCCAAAAAATATTACAAAATACTTTTACAATTGCAGTCACCCTGAGCGAACGAAGTGAGTCGAACGGATATAAGCTATATTTAACTAGTCAAGGCAAGTGAAATCATCCATACATAACCTCACCACGGTTATACCCGTTCGACTCCAATGACTCAGCCTTTGGCTTCGTCATTTCCGCTCAGGGTGACTGTCTTCCGTTAGGATATTTTGATGGTACCCATCTCCGCTCAGGATGACCCGGTGGGTTTTGTAGCGGAAGCATCTTGCTTCCACAGCCGAGAGGCTACAGTAACCCTCCCAATTGCAGTCACCCTGAGCGAACGAAGTGAGTCGAACGGGTAGTTGCTATATTTAACCTAGTCAAGGCAAGTGAAATCATTCATACATAACCTCACCCGGGTTATACCCATTCGACTCCAATGACTCAGCCTTTGGCTTCGTCATTTCCGCTCAGGGTGACTGTCTTCCGTTAGGATGTCATTTTAGAGATATTTCGACTCCAGGTGTCGGTAAATCTTCACCCTCCGCTCAGGGTGACTGTCTTCCGTTAGGATGTCATTGTAGAGATACTTCGACTCCGAGTGTCGGTAAACCTCCACCCTTCGCTCAGGATGACTGCCTTCATCTGGTTCTTCCACTACAAAAAATAACAATGATAACACATGCTATCCAGATAGCATCAAAAACAAAAAAACGCATGCTATCCGGATAGCATCAAAAATAAAAAAATAAAACTCATGCTATCCGGATAGCATCAAAAATAAAACCATACAACCCTGTAAATTTAACAAACTTGTAACACTACCCAATTTTTCTATATATTATAATAATGATAAATAGTAAAAATTCGGAGGACTTATGTTTAAATTTTACAGAGACGTTAGAGAACATTTTATTAAATACAAAAAAAATTATATACTTGCAGTTATTTGCTTAGCTATCGTTGATTTTATAGCGGTGCTTCCTCCAAAAATCATTTCAAATGTGGCGGATAGGATAAATGCATCTACCCTTGATCTAGATTTTCTTAAGAATAACACCATCTACCTAGTGATCATCACCGTTGGGTCCTACCTAATCGGACTCGTTTGGACGAAAAATCTCTGGGTTACTTCAGACTTTTATGGAAGGGATATTAAAACAAAACTATATAATAAGATTTTAAATTCCACCGGCAGGTTTTTCGAAACCCACACCACTGGGGAGTTGATGACAAACCTAACCTCTGACCAAGGTTTCGTAAGAGACGCAATTAGTTTTGGAGTGCTTGCTCTATTTGAAGGTGCAATCTATCCTTTATTTGTCATTGTAATGATGGTCATGAGTTCAAATCTCAAACTGTCTACCATGTCAATTATTCCGATGCTTTTGATAATTCCAATAATCTACTGCATCTCACAGAAGATTGAGCATCAATACACCTATGTGCAAGAAAAAAACTCAAAAATCAACGATGCGGTCCTTGAAATGGCACAGGGAATCAGGGTGGTAAGAGCTTATAGTGGCGAAGAAAACACTATTTCAAATTTCAAAATTTTAACAGATGATGCTTTTAAAGAAAATATTAAACTAAGTCTTTACGAAAGATCCTACGGACTTTTCGCCAACTTTATTCCTGCTTTTTCTTACTTTATCTGTCTCTACTACGGGGCTGCGATGCTAAAGGACGGAGCCATAACTTTGGGAAATATCGTATCTCTTCAAATCTACCTTGGTATGCTTGTGTGGCCGATGATGGCTATTGCAGAGTTTTTCTCCGCTGTTGCACTGGGAAAAGCTGGTGTGAATAGAATCAACAGCGCCCTAAACTTTGTGGACGATATAACCTATCGTGACGGAGATAAAAGACTCGATAGAATTGAAAAGATAGATTATAGAAATTTAAATTTCAAATATCCAACTAGCGAAGAACTAAATCTTAAAAATATTAATGTGGAAATAAAAAGGGGTATGACCCTTGGAATCGTCGGCAGGACCGGCTCAGGTAAGTCCACCTTTATAAAACAACTCATTCGTGACTATAAATTAGATAGTAAAATGCTATTTATAAATGATATTCCAATCGAAGACTATAAGATGGATGATGTATTTAGAAAGATTGCCTATGTGCCTCAGGAGAGCGTGCTATTCTCCAAATCCATTAGAGAAAACATCCTCTTTGCAAGAAGTGACGCCACAGAAGCTGACCTTGACGAAGCTCTTGAAATCACAGATTTAAAGAGAGATATTAATTCCTTCAACGAAGGGCTTGAAACCTTGGCAGGAGAGAAGGGCATTTCCCTTTCTGGAGGACAGAAACAGAGGATTGCAATTGCAAGGGCGATTATCGCAGATAGGGAACTTCTAATCCTAGACGACTCTCTATCTGCAGTTGACTCAAACACAGAGAAGAAAATCATCTCCCATATAAATAAAAAGAGAATGGGCAGGACCAACATCATCGTCTCCCACAGGCTTAGTGCAGTGGAAAATGCTGATCTAATAATCGTACTAGATCATGGAGAAATCGTTGAGAGAGGTACCCACGAAGAGCTGATGGCTACTGTAGGATGGTATAGCGAGCAGTACAATTACCAAGTGAGTGGAGGAAATAAAAATGAAGACTAATATGAAAAAGACCATGCTCCACTACCTAATGAAGGTAAAATACTATATTTTGATTGGCACAATCCTCATGCCTCTATCAATATATTTTAAGATACAGGCGCCGATAGTAGTGGGAAAAATATTAAATGAACTTCTAAAAGAAGGGGTGGGGATAGTAAACTATCCAGAGTTTTGGAAAGACGTGAAACTATTCCTATACTACCTACTTCTATTTGCAGTTTTGAAATTTGCATCGGAACTAATTCTAGCCTACGGAGCGAATAAATCCGTAGTCTATATTCAAAACGATCTATTCAAAAAAGTTTTGAGATTTCCAGTTAGCTACTTCGACAAAGAGCCAGCAGGCAGTATTTCATCCAGAGTGGGAAATGACCCTGCTCAACTAAAAGAGTTCTTCGAAACGTCGATTTCATATATTATAGTGCCGTTCCTAACCATATTGGCAATTTTATACAAGATAGTAATTCTTGAACCGAGACTTTTGATTCCGCTAATACTACCGATGCCAATCCTAGCAATAGGTAACTACATCTATGCAAAAATCATGAGAGACGCCAGTTTCAAAGTCAGACAGTACGTATCAGAAATCAACTCAACCTTCAACGAAACCATTGGAACCATCGACGTAATTAGAAGTTTCAACGGAAAATATAAGAAGAAGAAAGAGTTTGACAATCTTAACGCAAATGCATTTAAAGAAGATCGTAGGTTGTCGCTTCTTGCAGCTTACCTGGGATTTAACTTTTCAGATACGATGAAAAATTTAACCCTAAGTCTTGTAATAATCTATTTTGGAATTGGAACACTGAGGGGAGAGGACTTCGCAAACGTTGGTATGATTTATATATTTATAAATTACACCACCCAATTTTTCGACAATATCAACAACACCATGATGAGTATCGGAGGCTTCCAAAGATCAATGGCAGCTGCGGAACACGCATTCAATATGTTTGAGGTGGATCTACCTCTGGAAGATTTATCTGACAACGGAATAAATCTAAAAGGAGATGTAGAATTTAAAGACGTGGACTTTTCTTACGTGGAAGGGGAACAGGTGCTTCATAGTCTTTCTGTAAAGGTTGGAGAAGGACAGTCCGTCGGTATCGTCGGAAGAACTGGCGCCGGCAAAAGCTCTCTAATGAACCTGCTATTTAGATTTTACGATCCAGATAGAGGAGAGATCACCATCGGGAGCAAGGACATATGCAAAATGTCCCTTAGAGATTTGAGAAAAAATATGAGTATAGTAATCCAAGATCCATTTCTATTCATGGGAACCATCGAGACAAACGTGTCCTTAAATACTCCAGGCATCGACGAAAAGATGGTGGAAGACGCACTTATAAAAGTGGGGGCATCCGACTTCGTATCCAAACTTGAAAATGGAATAAAAACAACTGTAACTGAAAAAGGGATGACCTACTCCCTTGGAGAAAGACAGCTCATCTCATTTGCGAGGGCTCTCGTTCACAATCCGAAGATCCTGGTACTAGACGAAGCCACAGCGAGCATCGACTCGGAAACGGAAAGTCTAATTCAAAATGCAATCAAAACCATTCAAGAAGGCAGGACCACATTTATCATCGCCCACAGACTTTCAACCATTATGAATTGCGATAAGATAATTGTCCTTGACAAGGGCAGAATCGTTGAAGAAGGAACCCATGAAGAACTTTTGAAACTAAATGGAATCTACAACGAAATGTGGCTAAAATCATTGGAAGAAAAATGTAGTTAAATAAAAAGGGTTAAAAATGAACTTAGAATTTAAAATAAATGGAAAAATTTTAGAAACAGAAAGACTTATCCTTCGACCATTTAAACTAGAAGATTTGGATGATTTCTATGAATACGCATCTGTTCCAGATGTGGGAGAGAGGGCAGGTTGGAAACATCACGAAGACAAGGACGAAAGTCTAATCATCCTAAGTAGATTTTTGGAAAGTGACAAGACCTTTGCCATCGTTCTAAAAGAAAATAAAAAAGTAATCGGCTCTCTAGGTGTAGAAAAATATAATGACGAAGATAAACTTGATGAGTTCAAAGATTATAAAGGAAGAGAGTTGGGATTCGTACTAAGCAAGGACTACTGGGGAGAAGGCATCATGAAAGAAGCGGTGGACAGGGTATGCGAATATCTATTTGACGAAATGGATTTGGATTTTCTCCTCTGCGGACACTTTGAAAAAAACTTACAATCGAGAAGAGTCCAAGAAAAATGTGGGTTTAAACCATATAGAAAACTCATGATCAACACCAGCATGGACACAAAGGAACAAGGATTTTTAAATCTAAAGATAAATCCAAATAAAGATATAAAATTTAAATTTTCTCATCCGGAGACACTTATTTGGGAAGGAAATTAAAATATGAAAAAAGGGAATCCACCAGGGTTCCCTTAATTTTTATAAAAAAATATTTTTCTTTCAAATTTTTAAACTAACAAAATTTTTAAACTAACAAAATTTTTAAAAATTTCAAAACTTACCGGAAAAATCACTTCGCCCAAGTCTCTTCCATATCTTCTACAATCTTGAAGAAATCTTCACCAGGGCGGATAATATGCTTCACCCATTCCTTTTTTATACACCATAAGTTTGCTTGCACCACAAACTCACTTCTGTCAGTGATTTCAAAAATTCTCTGCCAACTGTCCCATATTCTCTTCTTCACATCGTCAAATGCGCCGGTGTACTTCCTGTCGAAGATGTCAAAAGTGTGGGAGAGTCCATAGGATTTTAAAAGACGATCGAAATCCTCCGCGTCCGCAGCATCCTTAGGTATGTACTGATTATTTAAAACCAAATCCCATCTGCCGCCGTCAAAGTATATAACCTCATCCTTAGGCACCCTAATTGCATAGACCACCTCTTTGTCGATGGGCTTTAGACAATTCTTCTTAGAAACGCTGCACCAAATCGGATACTCGGAAATATTATTCCTTGGGACGAATCTTTCTGCCATCTTTACAAAATAATCGTACCTTTCTAGGAAAAACGGAGCGATATCTGCCATATGTAGCTGCACATATAGCTTTTTATTGGTAATGATGCCCTTGCTCTCCAGCTCATAGATACTATTTTCGTGCTGTCTAGTATATAAATTTACAAATTCCATATTATCACCAATTTATTTATACCCGATTGAAATAAAAATTTAAAATCCATTTTATTGAAAAGTTTCCCCTGATAATTTAATATAGATACAGGAGGAAATATGGAACACTTAAAAGAAATAATAGTGACACTTGCAAACGCAAAAATTGTACAAATTATCTTCAAAGGATTTATGACCGTTCTCGTACTAAGCATTTTGGAACAGGCCTATAACAAAAAGCGTTCGTTGATACTTCGTACAATTATAATTGGAATAGCAACTATTGTCTACGCTTTTGTAATCATTGTATGCGCTTTATATGCGGCGACGGCGACAGAGGAAGGAATTCCGAAGAGGATCATCATGGCAGTAATAGCAGTGCTACTATCCATATATTTATACAGTATTATAAAGAAATATTTAAAGAATAGAAAGGAAAACAATGAAGAGTTTTAAGAAAAGCATATTATTCGGAGTGGCGCTTGGAGTTCTCATGGTCGTTACCATCAAGACATTTAAAATCGATCCAGAGCTCGTAAAGAAGAATTATCTCTGGGTTGCAATTACTATAATTGCATTGGTTGCCGGAATAAATCTCGGTTACAACATAATTTACATGAATAAAATGAAGAAGCTTATGCCACTATTTAGTCAAAAAAGATACAAGGATTTTGTAACAGAAGTGGACAAACTTCTCCTAAAGGCGAAGGGCAACTATCTAAGATCAGTTCTAAAAATAAATCAGTCCAGCGCATACATCAACCTAGATGAATTTAACAAGGCGGAGAACGTGCTTAAATCAATAGATATAGGCGGATTGAAGTCCGACGATATCCAAATCATCTACTGGATAAATATGTGCACCTTGAAGTACAACAAAAAGAACTTCGACGGATTTAGAAAATCCTACGAAGAAGGAAAAAAAGTATTTGAAAAGTACAAGGACAACCCTCATTACAGAGAAAATATTATGAGAATCACCATGAACGCAAAAGTCGTAGATAAGAAGTTTGACGAAGCTCAAGAGATTCTAGATAATTTAAAAGAGACATACAAAACAGAAGAACTTAAAAAAGAGTATGACAGATTACAAAAAACTCTCGACGACATAAAAAATAAAAGTAAATAAAAAATAAAAATGGTTATAGAACTCTATAACCAATTTTTTTGCCTAAATTCGCTCCTATTTTATAAAATTTTCCGTAAAATCACGATTCAACTTGCCACCCTTTAGAATTTCGTAGAAGTTTGTAGCCTTCACTTCCGCATCTGAAATTTCACGAATGGAGTCAAAACGCTCCTCACGAATATTTTTAAAATTAACGAGCATGTCTTCTTTCGAATTTTTAATTATTTCAAAACCGGACTCGCTCGCCGCAAGCACCCGTAGATATGGCTTGCCCATATTTCTTCTGATTAAATCTCCATCAAGCCTAAGCACCTTTGATAGGATAATCCTCTTAATCCTCGAGCGGGAATACCTCTTAGAAGTGCAAGATTCTAAGAAATCTTCATAATCTTTATAAATATTTTTAAGGACCAAGTTTTCCATTCCATCTTCGTAGTCAAGATAAGAAGATAAACTTGGATCTTCCACCATCTTAAATCTAAAAATATCGTAGATACTAAACTTATCTTCTCGCAAAAGTTTTAACTCATCCCAAGAAAACTCCGGCATAAATTTAAAACTAGAGTCTATATGATCTCTGATATAGGAAGCAGAAGCGAACTCACCAACAGAAAAGTCATCGTTATATTCCGTACCAACCCTTTTAATCGGGATAAATTTCGTTTCAAGACCACATTTCCTACAAGCTTTTATATATTCCATGGCGAGAATATTGTTTGACTTCTTAAAAGCAGACCTTTCCTTGTCGTTAAAATCGCAGGCACTTTCCATCGCCTTCATATAACTTTCCCCAGAGTTAAGAGAATCTTTTAAAATATCTTCGTCAATCTTATCCACCTTGGAAATAATATTTGTAAGCAAATCAATATCACTTTCACAACCAAAGGCAAGACCATCTGGATTTATATATTTTATAATTCCCACAGCACCTTTAGCGAACACCTCCGCGTTTTGAGTAGAAAATAAAACGGGCAGTTCAATTACAAGATCCACCCCAGATTTTATCGCACATATTGCTCTGCTAAACTTATCTAGAATCGCAGCCTCGCCCCTTTGAACAAATGACGAACTCATAATGACAGCAATCTTCGCCTCGGGATATTTATTTTTTATTTCATTTATTTGATAGAGATGTCCATTATGAAATGGATTGTACTCCGCAATAATTGCAATTAACATAGTATCACCACATTTATTATACTATATAGAGTAGAATTCATAAAAGTAATACTAAATTAGTTAAGATCTAAAATTTATGATATAATAAGAATGATAAAAAATTATGGGAGGTAGTATGAATATACTAGTTATTAACTGCGGAAGTTCTTCACTAAAATACCAACTAATAAATCCAGCAAATGAAGACGTTCTAGCAAAAGGACTCGTAGAGAGAATCGGAATCGAAGGTTCTAGAATCAAACACGAGGCAAAAGATAAAGAAAAACAAGTAATTGAAAAACCACTTAAAGACCACAAAGATGCAATCAATTTAGTAATCGAATGCCTACTAGACAAAGAATACGGAGCGATTAAAGACGTATCTGAAATCGGAGCAGTAGGACATAGAGTAGTACACGGTGGCGAAGACTTCGCAGATTCAGTACTAATCACAGACGAAGTTATGAAGGCAATCGAAAAGAACGTAGACCTAGCACCACTTCACAACCCACCAAACATCATAGGAATCAAAGCCTGCGAAGAAATCATGAAAGACGTGCCACAAGTAGCAGTATTCGACACAGCATTCCATCAAACAATGCCAGGCGAAAACTATATGTACGCAATTCCATACGAATTCTACGAAAAATACAAAATCAGAAGATACGGATTCCACGGAACATCACACAAATATGTAACAGAAAGAACAGCAGAAATCCTAAACATCGACAAGGATAAGCTAAACGTAATCGTGTGCCACCTTGGAAATGGATCTTCAATCTCATGCGTAGAAAATGGAAAATGTAAAGACACTTCAATTGGACTTACACCACTAGAAGGACTAATCATGGGAACTAGATCAGGAAGCATCGACCCAGCAATCGTTACATTCCTAATGGAAAAAGAAAATCTTTCACCACAAGCAATGAACGATATCCTTAACAAGAAATCAGGAGTTCTAGCACTATCAGGAGTATCATCAGACTTCAGAGATATCGAAGACGGAGCCAAAGAAGGCAACGCAAGATGTCAGCTTGCTCTAGATCAATTCGATTCAAAAGTAGCTAAGATCGTAGCATCATACATGACAGAACTAGACCATGTAGACGCTATCGTGTTCACAGCAGGAGTAGGAGAAAACTCAATCTCAAATAGAGAACACATCGCAAAGAAACTTGGAATCTTTGGAATCAAGCTTGACACAGAAAAGAACAACGTAAGAGGAAAAGAAGCTGTAATCTCAGCAGACGATTCAAAAGTAAAACTTCTAGTAGTACCAACCAACGAAGAACTAATGATCGCAAGAGATACAGACAGAATTGCAAAATAAATTATAAATTAAGAGCCGCAAGGCTCTTTTTTTATGTAGGAAGTAAAATTAAATCTATGTTATAATTAGTTCATGTATTTCGCTAAAATAGTAGAAATAATTGAACTACGGAGGATACTCCCGCGAAGATGAAATATTTATTTATATATAGCACCAAAGCAGGAAAGAATGATTTCCATAAATTCCATTTAAAGATCAAAGAATTTTTCACAGAGAATAATTTAATAAGAGACTGCCAATTTGTCTTTACAGAAGATGAAAACCACGCTAAGAGAGCAGCGAAAGAATTTGCCCGAGAAAACAACGAGGGAATAGTCTATGCCTGCGGAGGAGACGGAACCCTATGTGAAATAGCAAATGTACTTAAAAATACAGACATAGCCCTAGGACTCATCCCCATGGGAACGGCAAATGACTTTTCAAAAATATTTGAATACGAAAAATTCACCCTAGAAAATTTAATAGATCCGAAAATAAAGAAGATCGACACCATAGAGATAAATGACACCCACACATCTATAAATATCGCATCTACAGGACTCGATGCACAAGTCTTGGAATACGCAAGGGAATATGCAAAGAAATATAAATTCTTAGGCAAGAGAATCTACGACCTTGCAACCTTAAAGGTACTATTTAACAATAAGGGACAATATCTAAAGATGACCATAGATGACAAGAAAGTAGAGGGACACTACACCCTCTGTGCATTTTGCAATGGCTCCTACTACGGAGGAGGATTCAATCCAGCGCCAAATAGTATCTTAAACGATGGTAAAATGGAAATAGTCTTGGCAGAATACTTAACAGTCCCAGAAATTATAAGACTAATACCAAAATATAAAAAAGGTGAAATATTTTGCGAAGACAAAATCAAAACCTTTAGAGCAGAAAAAGTAAAGATCGAACTAAAAGAAGAAATAAACCTAAACATAGACGGAGAACTCCTAAAGGATAGAGAATTTGATTTGAAAATAAATAGAGAAAATTTAAATCTCGCAATCCTCGCAGAATTAAAAAATAAAGAGCAAATAATAGAATAAAATAATGAGAAATTTAAGAGCCAGGTGGCTCTTTTTTAATTGATAAAAAATACACAGGATAAAAATATAAAAAGCAATATTAAACTATGGTTACAAAATCTAAAAAAACTTGATAAAATAGCATAAATTGGGTATCATTTAAGTGTTAGATAGGTACAGTAAATCTGTACTAGTAATTAATATCTCTGTCAAATAGAAGATAAAGATAAAGAAGGAAGAGAAGGGAAATAAAATGAGAGAACAAACAAACAAAATACTCAAGACGCTCTGTGTTTATATGCTAGTCATCTCCATGATGCTATCCAGCTTGGTAGGTTCATGGGACGTAATGGCAGCAACAATACCTGAACCGACTGTTAATCCTGTGTTAATTGGTGACACAACGATTTCAGGAGGCAATGTATACAAAACTAAAGTTCAAGTTGGTAAAAAGAAACAGATTGTAATAGCAACAGTCCATGTAACATTAAAAGCTAAAGATGGTACTGTTAAAGCAACTTTTTCCGAGGCATCTATAAGTTCAAAAAACTGGTCAGTAAGTCTACCTAGTGGAGCTAAACCTGAAGATAACATTGAAGTTGCAGAAGGAGATACAGTTACTGTCTACCAACAACTTGGTGAAGATAAGTCACCGGAGGTAAATGTAACTGCACAACCATCTAAGGCATCTTCAGTTACTCTTACAATGCCGAGTGGAGAAATCTGGATTGAAAAAACAAACGCCAACCTTGTAAATCAAGATGAAAATGCAGAAGCTGTTCAATTGTTGAAAGATGTAAATTCAACAATAGTTAATGATATTAAATCAATTAAGTTTACTATTGATGGCATTAACCATGCTTATTATGAAGTAACTTATACAGACGGATCAACATCAGGCAAAGTTGAAGCTACTGACCTAAAAATCAAACAGGTAACAGAAACATCTGCCGCTCCAACAATAGAAAAAGTTCAAGTAACAGACGGACAGATTATCGTCACACTTGCTAAAGAGGTTGCTACAGGTACGAAATTTTATTTTATTAAAAACTTCACAGATGGAGAGGACAAGAAATTTTGTCAAAATGGAAATTGTAAAGCAGATAAGTCTAATCCAAAAGAAATTTCTCAAGCAATATCTATTGATGGCAAAAAAGTTACTTTCCCAGTCAAAGATGACGATTTAAAACTCGGAAGAGAGTTCGGTATCATTGTTAAAGAGCCACATAAATTCCGTTCTTGCGCGATGAAAGAGCCGGTAGTAACAACACCTGCCGCCAAAGTCGCCGTGAGAGATCCTCACAAATTAACTGATGACGATAAAAAAGCCATAGATAAAGCTATTCGAGATGCCAATACGGTAAATGGCGTATCTAAATTACCAGATGGAACTGGATTTATAACCGATCCTGCGTTTATCGAGTTCGATAAAGACGGAAACGTTACAATAATTAGTCCTAATGATGTGGAATCTAATGATTGGGATAGTAACGGCAATCCGATTTACGAAAAAAATACTGATGGAACCTATAAAGTAAAAGCAGAATCCAAAGTCTATGAAATCCCAGCCAAAGACCTTTTAAAAAACCTTAAACCGGACGCACCTACGGTTGCGTTAAGTGGAGATAAGAAAAACATCACAATCACTCCAAATGAAAAAGATACAGATGCGAGCAGTATTTCTGTGTCCTACACAGGAAAAGATGGTAGCCCAAAAACAACTACAGCGACAAAAGCTGATGATGGAACTTGGTCTATCACTGAAGGCGAAGGTTCCGTCGATAAAAATGGCGTTGTAACCCTTCCTAAAGACAAGGTAAAAGGCGATACAACAGTAACAGCTACAGTAACAGATAAGGGTGGGGTAGCAGATGACGATAAAACACCACTTACTTCAGAACCTGGAACTTTAACTGTAAAAGAAACAAAAGCTGACAAAGTTGAAGCCCTTGGTGGTCTCGACCCGGTAGTTTTGAAAAAATGGGTTAAAGATACAGTTGACTGGAAAGACGGCGTAAAAGCTAAAGATTCAGCAACAGAAGAAAACAAAGGTAAAATAAATGAGCTTCTTAAAGAAGCAAAATTTGAAGATGTAACTGAAGAAAAAAGAAGTACATCTAATGAAGGTGACTTCGAAGGTAAAATTAAAATTACTTTTGATGATAAGTCAGAACTTGTAGTTGAAAAACAAATCCTATACGTTAGTAACCATGTAACTAGCGTGGAAAGAAAAGATAAGGTTCCGGCTGATGCAGTTGATGTTGAGTTCAAACTAGGTGAAGGGACAAGAGTCGACAATACAGATGGTACTGCAATTGAAGGTAATAAGGATAACCCTGTATCTTATCAAAAATACATGGTTAAACCACAAACTAACCTAAAAGAATATAAACATCAAACCTTAAATGAAACTTATTACAATTTAATAAATTCAAAAGTAAAAGCAATAGATAAATATACAGAACCAGTTTGGAATGGCGAAAATGGTTCAGTTACAGAAAACTTTATTATAACTGACTCAAACAAAGTTTTTACAGCAAAAGCAACAAAGACATATGACATAACTTTTGATGCAAATACTGGCGGTGGAACGAAAGATAAGGTAACTCAAAAAGTAAATACAGAATATGTATTACCAGCAGCAAATACGTTTACAGCTCCAGAAAACAAACAATTTTCAGGTTGGCAAGTTGGAGAAGACACAACATTAAAACAACCAGGTGCAAAAATAAAAATTACCGGAGATACAGTAGTAAAAGCTATTTGGAAGCCAATCGAATTCAAGGTGAAATTCCAAACAGAAGCCGGTGCAAGTGGAACAATGGAAGATAAAACTGTAAACAAAGGCAGCAAATATGAACTTCCAAAACCTACATTCACACCAGAAAAAGGCAAAGAATTTGCCGGTTGGAAAATTGAAGGACAAGATGGAGTTAAAAAAGTCGGGGATAAAATAGATATCACAGGCGACGTAACACTAACAGCAACATGGAAAGACATTGAATACAAAGTAACCTTCAATGGAACAGAAGGAAAAGGATCAATGCCAGAAAAGCTAGTTAAAAAAGGTGAAAAATATACATTACCAGAAAACGGCTTTGAAGCACCAAAAGACAAAGTATTTGATGGCTGGATGGTAGGCACAGAAAAGAAATCTGCTGGAGAAACAATCACAGTAAATGGCGACACAGAAGTAAAAGCCGTATGGACAGATAAACCAGCAAAAGTTGAATTTAATGTAACTTTTGATGGAAATGGTGGCACTGGCAGTATGGTCCAAAAAACTGTTGAAAAGGATAAAAAATATATTCTACCATCAAATGGATTTACAGCTCCAGAAGGCAAAGAATTTGATGGCTGGATGATAAGTAATGAAAAGAAATCTGTTGGAGACGAGATAACAGTTACAGATAATATAACTGTAGTAGCTCAATGGAAAGATAAAACTACAACACCAAATCCACCTCAAAATGTAAAAAATCCTAGTATTTCAGTTGATCTTAATGGCAATTTAGTTATTAATCCTCCAACTGAAGGAGAAGTAACATCTGTAACTGTAAATTATCAAGATCCTAGTGGAAATCAAAAAACGGCAACAGCAGCAAAGAGTTCTGATGTTTGGAATTCAACTAAAGCTGAAAATGGAGAAACTGTAAATAAAACTTCTGGTGTAATAACAATTCCAAGAGGTAATTATAAATTAGGTGAACCAGTAACAGCAGTTGCAAATAATAAACAAGCAGAATCTGGACAAGCAACTGAAACACCAGTTGAAGTAAAACTTGAAAAGAACGATGGAAGTAATAATGAAAGCAATTCAATTGTAATTAAGAACCAATTCTATGTTTTACCTGCAATTTATGAACTTCCAGAATATATGTACACTGCACCTGAAGGAAAAGAATTTGATGGATGGGAAGTTGGCGGTGTTAAACAGGCTCCTGGAACAAGAATTCAAATTACTAAAAACACTGTTCTAAAAGCTATTTGGAAAGAAAAGGGACAAGATTCTAACCCTCAACCAAATCAACCTGTTCCACAAGTGGATTCTTACAATCCATGGTGGCCAATTTGGTTCGGATCAAGCGAAGTTAAACCAGCTACACCTGCTGAACCTAAAGTAGAATACGAAAGAGGACTACACCGCAAGTATCTATACGGATACAAGGATCACACTGTTCGTCCAGAAGGACTTATCACTAGAGCAGAGGCTGCAGCGTTAATCGCAAGACTTGCTGAACTTGATATGTCTAACAACATGAAACCTAACTTCAAGGACACTAAGTCTGCATGGTACAACACAGCTATAAATGCTGTTGTTGCGAAGAATTTGATGTTCGCAGACAAAGATGGAGATTTCCGTCCAAACGAACCTATAACTCGTGGAGAATTTGCAAGAGCACTATTCTTCATCGACAAGAAGAATGATAAGGTAGCTCCTTTTGCAGATGTAAAAGGTCACGTTTACGAAGAAGCGATTAACCAAGCTTATGGCAACGACCGTATAAAAGGTTATCCAGATGGAACTTTCAAACCAGATGCTACTATTACAAGAGCAGAAGCTGCAACAATTCTAAATAATTATGCAGATCGTAATGTAACATTCAAGGGAATGGTTGAAGTTCATAAAGACGTAGTTAAGTTCACAGACATAAACGAAAGTCACTGGGCTTACTATGAAATTATGGAAGCAGCTAACACTCATGAATATCAAAGAGAAAAGGGAACTATTCCTGAAACTTGGTTAGAAATTCTAAAAAAATAACAATTAAGAGCCGAAAGGCTCTTTTTTAGTAAAATTTTGCAAACAAAAACTCGGAGTCTACCCGAGTTATTTTAATTCTTTTTATTTGTTAAATCGACGATTACTTTGTCGATTCTATTCTTAGATACTTCTTCTATGTGGAAGTTTATTCCGTCTATTTCAATATTTTCTCCCTTTTTAGGGAATCTGTCGATCTTCTCGATTATGATTCCTCCGACAGAGTCGAACTCATCGGAGCTAAGGTTCGTATCGAGCACATGGTTTAGATCTTCGTAGTTCGTTGAACCATCTACCAGGTACCTTTTGTTGGAGAGTTTTATTATGTCCATATCTTCTTCTTCGTCGTACTCGTCGTTTATTTCTCCGACGATTTTTTCCAAGATGTCTTCGATGGTTATCATACCTTCGGTGCCGCCGTATTCATCGCTTACTATGGAAACGGAAATCTTTTTGTGACGCATCTCTGTAAATAAACTAGAAACTGGTTTGTATTCGTAGGTAAAGTTTGCCTCCCGTAAGATATCCTTGTTGTCACGAAGGGTTCCGACGAAGTCCACTGCAAATAGATCCTTTACATATAGGGTGCCGACGATGTTGTCAAGATCCTCGTCATAGACAGGTATTCTAGAGAAATATTCTTCTTTAATAATATTTTTGATATCGTCGTAGGTTGCATCGAGGGAAAGGCTCACGATGTCGGTACGAGGAGTCATGATGTCCTTTGCAAAACAGTCCTTAAATCCCATGACATTTTCTATGATTCCCACTTCAGATTTGTCGATGATGCCTTCTTCCATTGATAGGCTGACGAAATCTTTTAGCTCTTCTTCGGTGATTAGAGGTTCGCTGACCTTGCCCACCTTGGTGATGGTAAGTATTAGTCTTGATATGGCTTCGATAAATAGAACCATAGGTCTTAGAAGTATATTTGAAACTTTTATAAACTTGGCGTTTTTTCTAAGGATCTTCTCAACTGATTGTCTGCCAAGACGCTTAGGAAGTGACTCTCCCATGACGATGACACAGATTATTGAAATGAGAGCACCTAAGAATTCGTAGTATTTTCCGAAATGGTTAAAAAAATAAACAGACAGAGATAAAACGCCGATACCATTTGCAAAGTAGTCACCGATTAAAATGGTGGAGTAGGTCTTTGCGTCGGATTTTATATTCTCCCAAAACTTGGTATTGATACCATCTTGTTCCATGTTTTTCAGTTTGGAACTGGTCAGGTTCAGTAGGGCGTTTTCGATCAGTGTATATTTATAAGAAAAATATATCGATATTAAAAATAAAATTATATATATAAAATCTTCCATTAACTTGTAATTCTCCATTAATTCTTTTTCTCTATTATATAGTTATTTAATAAAAAAGTCTATTGATGTGTGTATTTTGTTGCGACGTCAAATGTATATGATTAGTTTGTAGCGGAAATAATTTGGTTGTCAAGACTAGGTCCTCAGAGGTTATACCCGTTCGACTCCAGAGCCTAGCGGCTCTTTCGCTCAGAGTGACGACCACCTATAAATTTTATTTAAAAGGATAACCAAAAGGAACACAGTCACCCTGAGCGAAGACGGTTGAGGCTTGACAAAACCGTCGCAGTCGAACGGGTATAACCATGGAGATGTAAAGTTTGGATGATTACTTTGTAGCGGAAGAATCTTTCCATTAAACTTATTATAGAATTATCATAACTCAGACGAAGGCGTGGTTAACACTATTTTTAAGTAAACTTTGTAGCGGAAGCATTTTGCTTCCATAGCCAAGAGGCTCTATTTGAATAACACTAAAGGAACACAGTTACCCTGAGCGAACGAAGTGAGTCGAACGGGTATAAGCTGTATTTAGCCAAGTCAAGGCAAATGAAAAGTTTCAAAGATTATAAAAAATAAATGTAAATAAATATCCTACACTTCTTTAAACCTTATTCTTTCTTCTTCAAATCTTTTTTTACGAGGGAGAGGGAGGGAATTAACGTCTCTCGAAAAAACCTACGGTTTTCTCTTCGAGACTCGCAGTTTCCTCCCTTCTCCCTCGAGCTCCCTCTTCCCACCTCGCATTGGGGAGGTTTTGGTAGTGATTTTTTTTATCCGGCTAAAATTTTCCAAACTCGCTACGCTCAGACAGTGGAAAATTTCTTAACGCCGAAAGCAAAAATCACCTGTGGTGGCAATGGCTCTCTCTGAAAAAGGCTTGTGATTAAGGATTCTATGGGGTAGGTAGGAGGAAAGTTTTGTCTCTGAAGTTTTATATAAAATTTAGGAATGTTTTATTTTCGTAGCGGAAGCATTTTGCTTCCATAGCCGAGAAACTTTGCACGAATAAACTCTATTGATTAAAAGAATTTCAAAAGGTTTATCCTTATGTATTGTCATCCTGAGCGGAAAAGGCATAGCCTTTGAAGGCGAAGGATCTCTCCACTGGTAGGATTGGATTATTGATGTGGTTGACATGTTTATCGCTCGATATGTGTTAATCATCGTTATAGTTTAAAAACTTTACGCCTTCGGCTGTGGAACCTAGAAGGTTCCGCTACAGGTTTTACATATAAGGATTGGTTACTCCACGGCTACGCCTGAGTAAAAAGAATTTAGCTCCTAAGCTAGTAGAAAAAGATTATTTCCCACACAAAAACAAAAAATAGTGAGGATACCCTCACTAAATTTTTTAACTTTATTCAACTGTTACGGATTTTGCCAAGTTCCTTGGTCTATCTACATCGATTCCTTTTGCTACTGATGTGTAGTATGCGAGTAGTTGCATTGGGATTGCTGTTAGTATTGGCATTAGTATATCCATATTTTCTGGTAGGATTACTACTTTTCTGCAGGTTGTTTTTAACATTTCTAAATCGTCATCGATTCCTATTCCGTACACCCATCCTCCTCTTGCGGAGATTTCTTTGATATTTGACTGAGTCTTTGGTAGGAGTTCTTTATTTCCTGCGATTGCAAATGCTGGTGTCTTGTCTTCTATTAATGCAAGGGATCCGTGTTTTAGTTCTCCTGCTGGGAATGCTTCTACATGGATGTAGGTGACTTCTTTTAGTTTTAGTGCTCCTTCTTTTGCTGATAGGTAGTCGATGCCTCGTCCTATATAGAATGATGATTCTGCGTCTTTTATTTCTTTTGCGATTTCTTCTATTGTGCTGTGATCTTTTAAGATTTCTGTTATTTGTTCTGGTACTTCTTTTAGATTTTTTATTACTTCTCTTACTTCTTCTTCTGTCATCTTGCCGGTTTTGTATGCGAAGTCTAGTGCCAAGAAGTATAGTGCTACTAGTTGTGTTGTGTAAGCCTTTGTAGATGCTACTGAAACTTCTGGTCCTGCGTAGCAGTAAATAGTCTTGTCTGATTCTCTATCGATGGATGAGCCTACTACGTTTGTGATTGATAGTACTTTTGCTCCTCTTTTCTTGGCTTCTTTTATTGCTGCCAATGTGTCTGCTGTTTCTCCTGATTGAGATACTACGATTAGAAGCGAATTTTCATCTATAAATGGATTTTGGTATCTAAATTCTGATGCGATTTCTGCATATACTGGGCGTTTTGCAAACTTTTCGATTGCAAATTTACCTACTTCTCCTGCATGGTGTGCTGTTCCGCATGCTACTACGTAGATGGTTGAGAATTTTTCTATTTCTTCTTTGGTAAATCCATTTTCTAAGTTTATAAATCCATCTTTTACTCTTAGAGAGATAGCTTCTTTTATTACTCTAGGTTGTTCGTTTATCTCCTTGATCATGAAGTGGTCATAACCTTCTTTGGTTGCCTTTTCGTAGTTCCAGTCGATAATCTTTACTTCTCTTTCTACTTCCTTGTCATTTTTGTCAAAGATTTTATATTCTTTTTTGTTTGAATATACTAAATCTCCTGATTCTAGGAAGATTACTTTCTTTGTGTATTCGATGATGGATGTGATGTCTGATGCTACGATGATGCCGTCTTCTGTAAGTCCTGCGATTAGGGGTGCATCATGACGCATAGCTATTAGTGTATCTGGATCGTGGTTGGATAGGATTCCAATTGCATAGGATCCTTCAAGCATCTTTCTTACCTTTAGGACTGTATCCAAAAGATTATTTTCATAGTATTTTGCAATTATTCCTGCTACTACTTCTGTATCTGTGTCTGATTTAAATTTGTAACCGTCATTTAGCAGTTCTTCTTTTAAATCCATGTAGTTTTCGATTATTCCGTTGTGTACTACTGAAATTACTCCATCCATGGATACATGTGGATGGGCGTTTTCATCCGTTGGGACACCGTGGGTTGCCCATCTTGTGTGTCCGATTCCTGTTGTAGGTACATATTTTAAATTTCTATTTTTTATTTCATTTTCAAGTACATTTAGTCTTCCTGCTTTTTTTATGGTTTCTATTTTTCCGTCATGAATGACTGAGATACCAGCAGAGTCATAACCTCTGTACTCTAATTTTTCTAATCCATTAACAATTATGTCTAATGCATTTTGTTTTCCGTCATAGCAAACAATTCCGCACATAATTACCTCCGATAAATTTACTCGGCCCCACTTTGCCAATTTTGTTTTGCGATTACTCGCATATTTGTATGGCACTTAGGCTGTGGTACCTTTGAGACATCCGCCGAATTTTCGATGATCTCACTCCTCGTCAACCAAAAAGGTTCTGGCGCTTCAAGATTTTTGCCTGTTAAATTATTTTACCACAAAAGCTTCGTATCTTGAAGAGTTTTGCTATAAATGATAGAATATTCACATATAGGAGGTAACATGAATAAAGAAATTTTAGCAAAAGTAAACGATAGAGAAATAACAAACGAAGACTTAAATATATTTTTATCCCAACTAGATCCAAATACGAGAATGTACTTTACTCAAAACAATATGATGGATCAAGTTGTAGATGAGCTCATTTACCAAGAGATGATCTACATGGAAGCTATCGAAAAGGAAATGGACAAGGACGAAGATTTTGTAAAAGTATTGGAAAAGACAAAGGAAACTCTTTTAAAATCCTATGCTCTTGGAAAATTATTAGAAACTGTTGAGATAACCGACGAAGATCTAAAGAATTACTACGATAATCACAAGGACAATTTCAAGAACAACGCTTCTGTAGAAGCTTCACATATCTTAGTTGAAGATGAATCTGTCGCTAAGGAAATCAAAGAAAAATTAAATAATGGAGCAGATTTCAAAGAACTTGCAAAAGAATATTCAAACTGTCCATCTAAAGAAAATGGTGGCAATCTAGGCGTGTTCACAAAGGGTCAAATGGTAAAAGAATTTGAAGATGCTGCTTTTAACATGGGAGTAGGAGAAATTTCTGATCCTGTTAAGACTCAGTTTGGATACCACATCATAAAAGTTACAAACAAGAACGACGAATCCGTAAGAACTTTTGAAGAAGCTAAACCGGACATCGAAAGACTTGTAAGAAGAGAAAAAGAAAAAGATCTTTATAAACACACTGTAGAAAGACTATACAAAAAATACAATGTTACTAAAAACTCAAAGGGCAACTAAGCCCTTTGGGTATATAGTAAGCGGAGGAGTATATGAAACTACAACTTTTTAATTTTATAGATGAAACTCTTTCTTGCTTAGGAAAGAACTACGATCTTTTGCTAGATGCCTCTAGAGATATTTCAAATTTCTTTAGAAAAGAATTTCAAGAGGAAGAGGGATTTGTAAATATTTCTTACAGAGTTAAAAGTAGATCCTCTGTAAAAGAGAAAATCGTCAGAAATAATTATTATCTAGACAGGATGTCTCCGGAAGAAACACTTCTAGAGATGCAGGATTTAATCGGTATTAGAATCGAATGTAGATTCAACAAAGATGAAGTGGATATCTTTAATAAGATTAAGGAAATTTTCTGTGTCTACATAGATAATGACTACAATACCAATAATATTGATAGAAGAATCCTACTTAAACTCTCAGACAAACAGCCGATGACTCAAAAAAACGGCTTTAGAATTTACAAGATTGACGGACTTTTCAAGACTAAAAGTGGTAGAAACCTACGCTTTGAACTTCAAGTTAAGTCAATAGTCAACGTATTCTGGGGAGAAATCGACCACAAGGTCCTATATAAAAATTACAACTACATGATCACTGAAAATTTCTTCAGGGATATTTTAGGTTCCATAAGGACGAACCTAATCATGATTGATACTCAGCTTATGCTTCTTTACAACCACGTGGAAAGTATGGATGCTCAAAATTATGAAGACAACAAGAAGCAACTTAAAATACTTCTATCTAAGATTATCCACGACGTGTTTAACACAAAGGTGAGAGAAGAGCTGGGAATAGTTATAAATTTTAAAAATAACACTGATGTAATCGTAGACTACCTATTTATGAAGTGCGTAAAACAGAAGGAACTCTCCTATGGAGATCAGTTTATAAAACTTCTAAATAGAATCACATCTATTTCCAATATGGAAATGGATCTAGAAAGCTACATTACCTTCGACAGACCGCCTACATATGTGGACAGTTTCACCAGATCCGTAGGGGAAAGTCTAATAAATGTTATAAACGAAGATCTCTTCTGGAATATGTTTTTCAAAATCATATTCATAATAGAAGAAGGATCAAACGCAGAAAGTTTCGAAGAATTTTTATATTTCTTGAGATATAAATTTTCTCTCGTATTCATAGATGTATTTAAAGATAAGGACATCGACTACAATATCCAAAGACAAGTGGAAGATATACTTCTTAAAAAGGTTGCAGACAATTTCGCTGAGAACCTATCAGTTGAATATATCTTAGATTTAAGTCCAAAGTATATTGAAGATACCATTGAAAGTGTGGAAGATATACTTGAAAAGAATGACATGGATGAAGCGATAGATGCCCTAAAGGAAGTGAAATAAGATGAAAGAAATCTACCTAGCAGGAGGATGTTTCTGGGGAGTAGAAGCCTACTACAAGAGAATGAACGGAGTGGAAGACACAGAAGTTGGTTACGCCAACTCCAGAATGGAAAACCCAAGTTACAAAGAAGTCTGCACCGGCAGAACAGACGCTGCAGAAACGGTGAAGATTATATATGACGAAGAAAAGATAACTTTGGAAGAGATTTTAAAAGCACTCTTTAAAGTAATCGACCCAACACTTATAAATAGACAGGGACCGGACATAGGAAGTCAATACAGGTCTGGAATCTACTACACTGATGATGGCGATAGAGAAATCATAGAAGACTTTATAGAAAAAGTAAAGGGCGACTACAAGATGCCCATAGCAACAGAGGTTATGAAGCTTGAAAATTTCTATGAAGCGGAAGACTATCACCAAGATTACCTGGACAAAAATCCAGACGGCTATTGTCATATAAAGCTTTAGAAAAATAAATTATACAAAGTAGGTGAATAGTGACTTACTTTAGAGTATAATTAAATAGAAGGGGGAGTATTTTTGTCAAAACTAAAACACTTAGAACCTGCAAAACTCTTCTATTACTTTGAAGAAATTACTAAAATACCTAGATGTTCTATGCATGAAGAACAGATAGCAGATTATTTATGTAAATTTGCAAAGGATAGAGATCTAGAACACTATAGAGACTCGGCAAACAATGTAATCATTGTGAAGAAACCATCTCCTGGATACGAAGATGTGGAGCCGATCATTTTGCAAGGCCATATGGACATGGTCTGTGAAAAAATATTTGAAAGCAAACACGATTTTTCAAAAGATCCTATAGATTTTATAGTCGATAGGGACCTAATCATAGCTAAAGAAACCACCCTTGGAGCAGATAATGGGGTAGCAGTCGCAATGATGCTTGCCCTACTTGACGAAGAAAACTTACAAAATCCAAGGCTCGAATGTCTCTTCACCACCAACGAAGAGTCTGGCATGACCGGCGCAAGAAATTTGGATAGCAGTCCACTTACAGCGAAAAGACTTATTAATCTTGACTCTGAAGAAGAAGGAGTGGCTACAGTTGCCTGTGCAGGAGGTCAAAGATCACTATTAATTTACAAGATTGAAAGGGAAGAATTCAAAGATACAAGAGATTTCTACGAACTTTCAATCAGCGGACTTAAAGGCGGTCATAGTGGCACAAGCATCGACAAAGGCTATGCCAATGCTATTGTGAGACTTGCAAGGGCTCTATACAGATTAAATGAAAAATTCGATATCAAACTAATTTCCATAAATGGCGGAGTAAAAGAAAATGCAATTCCTAGAAGAGCATCTGCAAAACTTGCCATAAAACCGGAAGATTTAAACGAAGTAAGACTTCTTATAATCAGACTTAATGCAGAATATGTAAAGGAACTTGGTAAAATTGATCCAGATGTAAGGCTCAACTTCGAAGCTTCACAAGAGGAAAAATACCATTACAAAGACGAACTAAAAGACAAAGTCATCTCAGTTCTAAATGTAATTCCAAACGGAGTCTTAACATTCTCAAAAGATATTCCTGGACTTGTGGAATCTAGCTCAAACCTAGGAGTAATAAGAGAAGAAAATGACGAACTTACGATCATCTCTACCCTTAGATCATCTAGAGGAAGTCTAAAAGAATTTCTATCAGACAAGAATAAGATACTTGCAGAAGCATTTGGAGCAGAATATAAAGTCGTATCCAGCTATCCAGAATGGCAATATGAAGACCATTCGGAAGTGAGAGATCTAGTTGCAGATTCATATTTAAAATTATTCAACAAAAACATTGAATTCTATGCAATCCACGGCGGTCTCGAATGTGCGATATTTAAAGAAACTATAGGTAGTATAGACATGGTATCCATAGGACCTAGCATGTCAGGGATACACGCTCCTGGAGAAAGTCTCTCCATCAGCTCAACAAAGAGAGTATATGAACTTTTAAAAGAAGTTTTAAAAAATACAAAAGATAAATAGGAGGAAATATGAAAAAAGTATATCACGAAGACTGCGGTTGCGGATGTGGCTGCGGACATGACCATGATCACGATTTAGAAAACGAAGAAATTGAAACAATGGTACTAACATTAGAAGACGATACAGAACTTGAATGTCAAGCTCTAGGAGTTTTCGAATTTGAAGGAAACGAATATATTGCACTAGTTCCAATGTCAGGAGAACTAGAAGATGAAATCATCGTATTCGGATATGAAGAACTAGAAGATGATGAAGTATCTCTTCACCAAATCGAATCAGACGAAGAATACGAAAGAATACTAGACTTCTTAGATACAATCATCGAAGAAGAGGAAGATGAAGAATAATGGATTTTAAATTAGATTCTACAAAGGGTGAACTAAGTCTAAAGGACTTCGAAGGCAAGACCCTTGTCCTATACTTCTATCCAAAGGACAACACCAGCGGATGTACAGTAGAAGCAGAAGGATTTCGCGATTTGTATGATGAATTTAAAAAACTAGGGGCAGAAGTAGTTGGAATTTCCAAAGACACTGTTAAGAGTCACATAAAATTCAAAGAAAAACTAAATCTCCCATTCGAGCTACTAGCAGACCCAGAAAGGGAAGTGCATAGGGAGTTCGACGTACTAAAAGCTGGTAAGATGTACGGCAAAGATGTAATCCGTACCATCAGATCCACATTTATCTTCGACAAAGAAGGTAAACTTGTAAAAGAATTTAGAGATGTAAAAGCTAAGACACACCCAGAAGAGGTGCTGGAATATTTAAAAAATGGTATATAATGAGTATTCCAAATTTTTAAGAGAGAAATTTCACGAAAAAGTATACAAGATCCCGATAAAAGTAGAAGGACTAAGCTGTCCAAATCGAGATGGAACCTGTGGAGTAGGCGGATGTATATTCTGTGGAGAAGAAGGCGGATCATTTGAAAATAGAGAAGGTAGCATAAAAGAGCAGGTACAGAAAAACATAGCTCATATAGAAGATCGCTACAACGCTCATAAATTCATAGCCTATATTCAAAACTATACAGCAACCTACATGGAACTAGAAAATTTCAAAAAAACCATAGAAGAAGCAGTTATGGCAAGTGAAAGGATAGTAGGCGTAAATATCTCCGCAAGGCCAGACTTCTTAACCGACGGGCATCTCGACTATTTGGAAAAATTAAATGAAAAGTACATGGTAACATTGGAAGTAGGACTTCAAACTCCCAACTACCACACACTAGTAAAGATAAATAGAGGTCATCTCCTAAGCGACTATATAGACGCAGTACAGAGAATAAAAAGAAGAGGGCTTCGAATATCAACCCATTTAATATTAAATCTCCCCTACGATGACGATTTAGATGCAATAGAAAGTGCAAACATAATCTCGGTACTAGGAGTAGATGAAGTAAAAGTCCACGCCCTATATATATTAAAAGGCACAAAACTGGGACAGATGTACCTAAATGGCGAAGTGGAACTGATCTCAAAGGAAGAATACGTAGATAGAGTAATACTATTTTTAAGACATTTGGATGAAAAAGTTGTAATCGGAAGACTACTCGGTAGAGCACCAGAGGAGAACACGCTGTTTTGCAACTGGGACACATCCTGGTGGAAGATTAGAGATGAAATAATAGAAAAAATGGAAAAAGAAGGCTATTACCAAGGTCAACTGAGAAAGGAAGATTCAAAATGATTAAATTTATTTTAGGCGCAAAAGGCGTAGGTAAGACAAGATGGCTAATTGAAGAAGCTAACAAAGATCTAAAAAATGGAAATGGAAACATTGCATTCGTAGACGTAGATGACGATCACATCTTCAGTCTTGATTACAACATAAGACTAATAAACGCAACAGACTACAAAATTGAAACACTAAACTCATTTTATGGATTCATTTGTGGACTATGCGCAATGGACTTTGACCTTCAAAAAATCTACGTAGATGGACTATACAAAGCACTAGACATAAACGTAGAATCACTAGAAGAACTACACAGAGAACTATCAAAAGTACCAGGACTAAAAGACAGAGAAATCTACATTAACGCAGAATATCAATTAGCAGACGTAACAGATTATCTAAAAGAAAACTCTCTAGAAGTAACAGGAGAATAAAATGAAGGACAATAAGACATTGGTAAGAGTCGTGGTAGTAATACTAATAATTGCCATGGTCCTACCACTTCTTGTACAAGGATTGTCATTTATATTATAATGAAGTCGGAAAACTGGTTTGAAAATTTTTTCGAACATAGGTCAAACCTCATCAAAAAGTACGAAGAAAAAATAATCACAAAAAAAGAATTTCTAAAATTAAATTACGAGTACTTCGTCCTTAAAATGAGAGGTCCATATATAAATATTAACAGCTATGAAAAGGCGATGTATAACTACCAGTACTACAACGCGGTTGCTAAGTACTACCGGATGTTGGCATCGTCTTATCGTTTTGATAAGAAGAAAAAAAGAAACTACAACGACTGTCTAAACATCTCAAACAACTACTACGATCAAAAAGATGGAGTAATCCTAGAAATACTAAGACTAAAAGATTACAAAGAAATCGAAGGCTACTATGTGGAGTGTAACTCAAAATCACTAATGAATACCCTGGTAGAAATAGTAGTAAAAGATGAAAAAGAAGCAATATTTCACACAAAATCAGAACGAATAATCGAAAAATTAAAAGAAAAATCTATATTTGACGAGAAATTGAGAGCATCATTAATCGACGGATATATAAACGAAAGGTACTAGGGGTACCTTTTTTTGTACAAAAAATCCCGATAAAAATCGGGATAATAAATTAAATGGAAAATTTTAAATAAAGAAATTAAAATTTTTGTATTAAATTTCTTCCTCGGGCTCGTAATTATCGAACTTTATACCATCAAAAGCATCGGCAACGAGATTTCTAGCCTTTTCATAGATAAAATCCGGCACATAAATAGTAGCACCATAGATGCTAGAACCACCGATAATTCTCATAATACTACCAGCCTCATCGTCCTTGACTATGAAAGGAATCTCATCCTCTTCAAACATGGAAGTAATAAGATCATACTTAACTCTGTCAGAAACAGTAACAAGTTTAATGAATTTAGGATCATTATTCATACAATCACCTCAGTAAAATTATACCCAGAAAGATGGGAAATAAAAATCAGGCGTGGAAGTAAAATAAATAATCATCCAAACTTAACCACACCAGAGTTATACCCATTCGACTACGACGGTTCCGTTAAAACTCCACCGTCTCCGCTCAGGGTGACCGCCTTCCTTTAGGACTATTTGTAAGACTACCTCCCAACTACAGTCACCCTTATAGAGCGCCATCACGCCCACGTGGTCATCCTGAGCGAACGAAGTGAGTCGAAGGATCTGACCGCTATTTAACCTATCTTTGCAATTATTTTTTTATAAAATCTCCCAACTACAGTCACCCTGAGCGAAAATGACACAGCCAAAGGCTGAGTCATTGAAGTCGAATTGGTATAACACGTGAAGAGCAAGTCTTACCAACTGACCTATCCCATAAAATCCTTAATCACAAAACTTCTACAAAGACAATCCCAAACCACAACAGGTGATTTTTGCTTTCGGCGTTAAGAAATTTTCCACTGTCTGAGCGTAGCGAGTTTGGAAAATTTTAGCCGAATAAAAAAATCACTACCAAAACCTCCTCAATGCGAGGTGGGTAGAGGGAGCTCGAGGGAGAAGGGAGGAAACTGCGAGTCTCGAAGAGAAAACCGCAGGTTTTTTCGAGAGACGTTAATTCCCTCCCTCTCCCTCGTAAAAAAAGATTTGAAGAAGAAAAAATTTGTTCTGGTTATGTAAAAGATATTTATTTATCTTTATTATAATTTTACATTTTTGTCTTGTGTAGGTTAAATATAGGTCAGATCCTTCGACTCACTTCGTTCGCTCAGGATGACCAGATATAGGTATTGACCCACTAGCGTGACTGTATTCTTCAATTTATTTATCCCCACTAAACTTTTACAAAAAATAAAAAACTCCCAACCAGAAAAGGGAGTTTTTTGTAAATTACATATTCTTTGAGTAGAACTCAACGATTAGTTGGTCTTCAATTTCGATAGGAATATCTTCTCTACCTGGTACACTTGTAAGTGTTGCCTTGAAGTTTTTATCCTTTGAAATGTATGGGTAACTTGTTACGAAGTTAGTTTCAAAGTTTTCTTTGAAAATTGCTGATTTCATTCCTCTTGGTGAAAGTGAAATCACATCTCCTGGCTTGCATCTGTAAGATGGAATGTTAAGTTTCTTTCCATTTACATGTACATGTCCGTGAGATACTAATTGTCTTGCTTGTCTAATAGAATTTGCAAATCCCATTCTGTAAGCAAGGTTGTCAAGTCTCATTTCAAGGAATTGAACTAGAGCTGTACCTGTTTGTTCAGGTGCTTTTTTAGCTTCTTTGAAAAGATTTACGAATTGTTTTTCAAGTACGCCATAGTATGCTCTTAGTCTTTGTTTTTCTAAAAGTTGTTTTCCGTATTCTGTTAATTTCTTGTCGGATCTTGCGGTTCCCTTAGTCATTCTCTTGTTTGCTTTTGGGTGACCACATACGTTTAATCCTAGTCTTCTAGATTCTTTGAATCTAGGTCCCATCATTTTTGCCAATATTATTGCCTCCACATAATTAATTTTCGCCGCGAAAATTTATGCCTCTAACATTATATAAGACATTGGAAAAATTGTAAAGTCTACAGGATAAATTTTTCAATAAACTTTATAAAAATTATTATATTAGTTATAATATTAAGGTAGTAATAAATTATTAGGAGCGATTATGTTAATTAAAAATATTTCGGTGCTAGATGTAATCGGTGGGAAAATCCTTGAACACCAGGACATCTACATAGAGGGAAAACTCATCAAAAAGATTGGCGAAAATTTAAAAATAGAAAACGACCAAATTATCAACGGAGAAAATAAACTAGCTGTGCCTGGTTTTGTAAATGCTCACACCCATCTTGGCATGAGTCTTTTTAGAAATTATGCTGATGATATGGAGCTGATGGAATGGCTTGGCGAAAAAATCTGGCCCATCGAGGCAAAGCTAAATCCAGAGGACGTATATATCGGTTCTCTTATGAGTATGGCTGAGATGATTAAATCTGGTGCAACCACTTTTTGTGATATGTATTTTCCAATCGAGCCCTTATATCGCGCGATGGAAGAGATTGGAATAAGAGGTGCTATTACGAGAGGCATGATGGACGTAGAAGACGGTTCTATCTCCATAAGAGAGCACAAGGAAGGCTACGAGAAATATAATGGAGCATTAGATGGAAGGGTTACTCTTTTCCCAGGACCTCATGCAATCTACACTAGCTCTACTGAATATTTAAAAGAAGTTATTGAAGTTGCAAAAGAGTACGGCGGTAGAATCAATATCCACCTTAGTGAAACTGAGACGGAAGTTAAAGATTCACTAGAAAAATACAATATGACTCCTATTGAGTATGTAAATTCTCTTGGACTTCTTGAACTTCCAACGGTGGCTGCCCACTGTGTGCATATTACTGATGAGGAAATAGAGATTGTAAAGGGCAAAGAATTCTATCCTGTCTACAATCCAAGCTCCAATCTAAAACTTGCAAGTGGATTTACTCCTGTTAAGAAACTTCTTGCAAATGGGCTCAAGGTTTGCCTTGGAACTGATGGTTCTTCTTCAAACAACAACCAAAATATGTTGGAAGAGATTCACATCGCATCCATCGTAAACAAGGCTGTGGAAATGGATCCAAAGGCTGTGAAGGCGATAGAAGTTTTACGAATGGCGACTATAAATGGAGCAGAGGCTCTAAATATAAATGCAGGAGCCATCGAAGAGGGAAGGCTTGCAGATATTTCCATCTTTGATTTAAATTCTCTAAACTTCACTCCAAAGAACAACCTCATATCCGCCCTTTGTTACTCTGCATCAAGCGAGGACATAAAGACAGTTATAATCGATGGCAAAATCGTGCTAGACGATAGAAAATTTGTAAATATTGACGAAGATAAACTTATAAAAGACGTAAACGAAACGATGAATGATTTAATTAGTAGGTGATAAAATGGATAAAAAAATCGTATATTCAGGCATCCAACCTTCAGGTAATCTAACTCTAGGTAACTACATCGGTGCCCTCAAAAATTTTTCAGAATTACAAGACGAATACAATTGTCTTTACTGTATAGTTGACATGCACGCAATAACTGTGCCACAAGTTCCAAAGGACCTTAGGGCGACTAGTCTAGATTTAGCATCCCTATACTTAGCTGCAGGACTTGACCCAGAAAAATCAATTCTATACATCCAATCCCATGTTAAACAACACGCGGAACTCTCATGGATTCTAGGAACTATTACAGGACTTGGTCAACTCCAAAGGATGACCCAGTACAAGGACAAGGCTGCAAAACAAAAGGAATTAAACGCAGGACTACTATTTTATCCTGTGCTAATGGCAGCGGACATTCTTCTCTATGGTACAAACTTCGTACCAGTAGGAGATGACCAAACCCAACATATAGAACTTACCCGCGATATTGCAGAAAGATTCAACTCCAGATACTCAGAAACCTTTGTCATTCCAGAGATGATGAGAGCGAAAAAGGGAGCAAGAATCATGTCACTTCAAGATCCAACTGCCAAGATGAGTAAATCTGATCCAGATGAAAATGCAAGCATCTATATCATTGAAGACGATAAGGCTACGGCGAGAAAGATAAAACGTGCAGTGACAGACTCAATTGGAATAATAAATTACACAGACGATCAACCTGGACTTAAAAATTTAATCGACATCTACTCAGTATTTGCAGATTTAACTCCAGAGGAAATCGTGAAGAAGTACGAAGGAGTTGGCTACGGAGTATTTAAAGATGAACTTGCAGAACTAGTTGTTGACGGACTTAGACCTGTTAGAACGAGATTCAAAGAAATCAGACAAGATAAGACTTATTTAGAAGAAATATTAAAAGCAGGCGACGAAAAAGCAGAAAGACTGGCTGAACGCACAATGAAAAAAGTAAGAAGAAAGGTAGGATTTGTACAGCTATGAAATTACCACTAAGAAGTGAAGTTAAAGAAGAATTAAAATGGGATATTACCAGACTCTACAAGGATAGAGACGCAGTAAAATCCGATATAAAATCTGCTAGTGAAATAGCAGACAAGATGGCAGAACTTAAAAATTTAAAGACTAAAGAAGAACTTAAAAATTTTCTAGATCTATACGAAGAACTTATGATTAAAGTATCTAGACTTAGCACATACTCAGAACTTATTTCCACCACAGATATGACAGATACAGACAATGTAAACTTCGCAAACACAATAGACATGAGTTTTTCTCCAATCTTTGAAAAGATCAGCTTCGTTGAAAATTTAATCCTATCTCTAGATGAAAAATTAATAGACGATTACAAAAAAACTTATGAAGATTACCATGTATTCCTAGATAGTATTTTGAGAATGAAGGGTCATGTTCTATCAGACGAAGAATCCAAAGTCTTCGCATCACTATCCTATGCACTAAACGGACCTTACAACACCTATGAAATTTCAAAACTTGCAGATATGAAGTTTGACAGTTTCGAAGTGGATGGAAAGACTTATGAAAATTCCTACGTTCTCTTCGAAAACTTCTACCAATACCACGAAGATTTGAAGGTGCGTAGAGCTGCATTTGAATCTTTTTCAAAGACTCTAGAAAATTATAAAAACACAACTGCAAGCCTCTACGAAATGTATCTAAATATTGAAAAGACCAAGGCTACTATGTGTGGATTCGATTCTCTAATCGACTACCATCTATTTGGACAAGATGTAAAAAGAGAACTATATGATAGACAAATAGATGTAATCATGGAAGACCTCGCTCCAATTATGAGAAAATTTGAAAAATTAGTTCAAAAATTCTACGGAATAGATGAGATGCACTTTGCAGATTTAAAACTTCCAATAGACAAAGAATTTAGCAAAGAAATTTCTGAAGAAGAATCTTGGAAGTACGTCGAAGAAGCCCTATCTATAATGGGAGGTGAATATCTAAAAGTAGCCATGAGTGCAAAGACAGATAGATGGGTTGACTTCGCATCAAATGTGGGTAAATCCACTGGAGGATTCTGTTCAAGCCCATACAAAAAAGGATCCTACATCCTTCTATCATGGACTAGAGAATTTGCAGAACTCTACACCTTGGTACACGAAATCGGACACGGAGTTCACTTCCACTACGCCCAAGAAAATAACAAGGCACTTGAAGAAGAACCATCCCTATACTTTATAGAATCACCTTCAACTTGCAACGAAATCTTGCTTTCAAAATACCTTTTAAAGAACACAACAGACGAAAGATTTAGAAGATATATTCTTGCAAACATGATTACAAACACCTACTTCCACAACTTCGTAACCCACCTACTAGAAGCTCACTACCAAAGAGAAGTCTACTACCTAGTTGACAAGGGAGAACCTATAAATGCGGATATCTTATCAGAATTAAAACTTAACACCCTTAAGAAATTCTGGGGAGACGAAATAGTTATGGATAAGGGAGCAGAACTCACCTGGATGAGACAACCTCACTACTTCATGGGACTATATTCCTACACATATTCAGCAGGACTTACCATCTCAACCAACGCAGCAAACAATATCTACGAAAAAGAAGATGGAGCAAAGAACTGGATCGAAGCCCTTAAAGCAGGCGGCACTTTAAAGATTGAAGACCTTGCAAAACTTGGTGGAGTGGACATAAGCACAGACGCTGCCCTTAAAAATACCATCGCCTATATAGGAAGTATAGTTGATGAACTTGAAAAACTTATTTAAAACGAAAAAATTTGTGATATAATAAAACATAATATAATAGATGATAGGCTTTGAGGAGTAGAGATGGATTCTTTTTAGAGAGAAATCGGATGGTGAGAGATTTCAAGATGAAGTTTTGAAGGTTGCAAAGTTAATTTCACACGTTGATTACGATATAATCTTTGAGAGCCCAGCAACGGGAATTAAGGTGGTACCGCGTCCTTCGTCCTTATGATGAAGAATGCGGTATTTTTTATATCAATATCAAAAAATAAATTACGAGGAGGATTTATGAAGAGCTTAGATAAAACATATGATCCGAAATCATTTGAAGATAGACTATATGATTTTTGGATGAAGGGTGGATACTTTACCCCGGAAATAGATAAGAATAAGAAACCATTTACAATTATGATGCCACCACCAAATGTAACGGGAAACCTACACATGGGTCACGCACTTAATAACACTTTACAAGATATTTTAATTCGTACCAAGAGAATGCAAGGTTACAGTGCCCTTTGGGTACCTGGCACAGACCACGCATCCATCTCCACAGAAGCAAAAGTTGTAGAGAAGATGAAAAAAGAAGGCAAGACCAAGGAGATGATCGGCAGAGAAGGATTCTTGGAAGAAGCTTGGGACTGGACTCACAAGTACGGCGGAAATATCAAGAACCAACTTAAAAAACTTGGAGTTTCCTGCGACTGGACAAGAGATAGCTTCACATTGGATGAACATCTTTCAAAGGCGGTTGAAGAAGTATTCATAAGACTTTATGAAAAGGGATTAATCTACAGAGGGGACAGAATTATAAACTGGTGTCCATCTTGTAAGACAGCTATCTCCGATACAGAAGTTGAACACGAAGATATAGAAGGTTCAATTTGGTACTTCAAATATCCGTTCGTAGATGGAGATGGATTTGTAGAAATCGCAACCACAAGACCAGAAACAATTCCTGGAGACTTGGCAGTTGCAGTAAACCCTAAGGACGAAAGATACTTCGGTCTAGTTGGCAAAAAGGTTCGTGTGCCTATTCTAGATGGAATAGAAATTCCTATTATAGAAGACGACTATGTAGAACTTGACTTTGGAAGTGGTGCCGTTAAGATCACACCATCCCACGATGTAAATGACTTCGAAGTTGGAGAAAGACATAATCTCGGACAAAAGAAAATTTTCACCGACGACGGACATTTAAATGAACTAGCTGGCAAGTACTGTGGACTAACCATAAAAGAAGCGAGAAAGAAAATCATCGAAGACTTCAAAGAACTTGGATACTTTTCAAAGGAAGAAAAACACGACCACGCAGTTGGAGTTTGCGAAAGATGTAAGACAACAATAGAACCACTTATTTCTAAACAATGGTTCGTTAAGATGGAACCACTTGCAAAACCTGCACTAGAAGCATACAAAAGGGGCGAAGTGAACTTCATCCCAGAGAGATTTGCAAAAGTATATGTAAATTGGCTTGAAAATATTAGGGACTGGTGTATCTCAAGACAACTATGGTGGGGACACAGACTTCCTGTTTACTATGTGGAAGAAACTGGCGAAACCATCGTTAGTCGTACCGATCCATCCCTAGATGAAAAATATAAAGGACTAACTATAAAACACGACGAAGATACTTTAGACACCTGGTTCTCATCAGCGCTATGGCCATTCTCAACCCTTGGTTGGCCGGACAAGACTGCGGACCTAGATTATTTCTTCCCAACAGATGTGTTAATCACAGGCTACGATATAATTTTCTTCTGGGTTTCTAGAATGATCTTTAGTTCTCTAGAACAAATGGGAGAAGTTCCATTTAAGGATGTACTATTTACTGGACTTGTAAACGACGCCCAAGGAAGAAAGATGAGTAAGTCTCTCGGAAACGGAATCGACCCACTAGAAGTAATAGATAAATATGGTGCAGACGCACTTAGATTTACACTTGTAACTGGAAATAGTCCAGGAAACGACATGAGATTCTACTACGAAAGAGTAGAAGCAAATAGAAACTTCGCCAATAAACTTTGGAACGCATCTAGATTTGTGCTAATGAACCTAGAAGATAGCGATGCAGAAAAAGTGCTAGTGGTAAATGCATTTACTCAAGAAGATAAATGGATTCTAACCAAACTTCAAGAAACTATTGACGAAGTGACAACCCACTTGGATAAGTATGAAATCGGACTAGCAGCAAACGAAATCTACGACTTTATCTGGAATGAATACTGTGACTGGTACATCGAAATGGTTAAGCCAAGACTTTATGGTGAAGACTCTCCATCTAAGACTGCAGCCAAAGAAGTACTTCTAAAAGTTCTAAAAGATATTTTGAAACTACTTCATCCATTTATGCCATTTATCACAGAAGAAATATATTCTCACCTACCAGGAGTAGAAAAGGCTATAATCGTAGAAGATTTCCCAGTAGTGGATAAAAAATTAATCTTCAAAGAAGACTTTGACAGAGTTGAATATCTAAAAGACGTTATAAGAAAGATTAGAAACGCAAGAAGCGAACTAGACGTACCTAATAGCAAGAAATCAGAACTTTTCGTAAAGACAGAAGATGCAGAAATCAAGAAGACCTTTGAACTTGGAAGAGAAACTCTTCTTACATTAGGATTTGGAACTGAACTCATCTTCACAGAAGAAAAGATCGAAGATAGCGTATCAATCGTACTAGATAGGGCAGAGCTTATGCTTCCTATGAGTGAGCTTATAAACTACGCAGAAGAATTAGAAAGACTCGAAAAAGAAAGCGAAAAACTTACCTCAGAAATCACAAGGGCAACTAAGAAACTTGCAAACGAAGGATTCGTTAAAAAGGCACCAGAAAGCGTAGTTCAAGAAGAAAAAGACAAACTCGTTAAGTACGAAGAAATGAAAGTACAAGTTGAAAATAGAATAGAAGAGATCAGAAAAAAACTATGAAAAAAATACTTTTACTAGCAACCGGGGGCACCATAGCCTCCGTTGCTACTGAAGATGGACTAAGTCCAGGTACAACTGCAGAAGAACTTCTATCCTACGTGCCAGATGTAAAAGAGTTTGCTGATGTAGAAGTAAAACAGATTTTAAATATAGATTCTACCAATATTGAGCCGGAGCACTGGCTTCAAATCGCAGAAGAAATTAGAAAAAACGATGGCTACGACGGATATGTAATCACCCACGGAACAGACACCATGGCTTACACCTCCGCCGCACTATCCTATTTAATTCAAAACTTCAACAAGCCCATAGTCCTAACTGGATCACAAAAACCTATTACAGATTCCATAACCGATGGAGTTAAAAATCTTATGGACGCAATTAGATTTGCATCTCAAGACGATGTGAGAGGAGTCT
This sequence comes from Peptoniphilus sp. BV3AC2, assembly GCF_000478945.1. NCBI lineage: Bacteria > Bacillati > Bacillota > Tissierellia > Tissierellales > Peptoniphilaceae > Peptoniphilus > Peptoniphilus sp. BV3AC2. The sequence goes on from NZ_AWXD01000027.1 coordinate 58,651, forward strand.
ATGTGGTTTTTGATGGAAAGGCGATCATCGGTACCAGGGCAAAGAAACTAAGATCTAAATCTTATTCCGCCTTTGATTCTATAAATTATCCAGTGGCGGCATTTATAGATGGACCGAGAATATTTAGATATGTGGACGAGAGAAAAGATACCTGCGAGCCAACCTTCTACAATGAACTAAATCCAAAAGTGTTTTTACTTAAACTAACTCCGGGAATGGAGCCGGATATTTTAAACTATATCTTTAAGTTCTATGACGCGGTAGTACTAGAAACCTATGGTGTTGGAGGAATTCCCTTCGAATCTAGAAGAAATTTCTTACAAGAACTTAGTAAACACAAGGACAAAGTGGTGGTCCTATCCACTCAAGTAATGCTTGAAGGCTCCGACGCGAAGACCTACGAAGTTGGATATAAATTCCTAAAGACCGGCGGAGTAATCGAAGCCTATGACATGGTGGTTGAATCCTGTGTGGTAAAACTCATGTGGATCCTAGCAATCACAAAGGACCCAGAAGAAGTGAAGAAACTCTTCTACACCCAAGTAAACAAGGATATCCTTTTGACATGAAACTATATATAACGAGACATTCAAAAACACTTTGGAACACATTGGCAATCAACCAGGGACATCTCGATTCGCCACTTACAGAAGAAGGCATCGAACTTGCCCTGAGTTTAAGAAAATATAAAATAAAATTCGACAAGGTATTTTCATCGGATCTTTATAGAGCCTACCACAGTGCGAGGCTAATCGTAGGAGATGAAGTTGAAATAGAAAAAACTCCACTCCTTAGAGAAATAGACGTAGGCATGTGGAGTGGAAAAAGTCTTGAGAGAATCAGAAGAGAACACAGAAAATCCATAGACACCTACTTCAAAGAGCCGCAAGATTTCAGAAATCCAAGCGGAGAAGATCTCTACGATCTCATGGAAAGGGTGGATAGATTCTTTAACGAATGTATATTTTATAAGGATTATAAAAATGTGCTAATAGTAACTCACGGAGTCACCCTCTGTGCAATCTTAGATTATATAGAAAAAGTGCCAATGGAGAAATTTTGGTCCAATGGCAAAAGAAGAAATTCCCAATACAACTTGGTAGAATGTAGAGGGAATAGATTAAAAATTATAAAAAAAGCTCCTAAAAGTAAAAATAGGAACTATTCGCTGTAGTCATAACCGTCTACAGCTAATTTTTTTGAAAATAAAAAGCTGGAGAACTATCTTCATAGTGTCATCTTTAAATTTAAGCATATTGTTTACATATATATCGAAGCCGTCCACTTGAAACATTCTGTAGCTACCAGTATCTGGCACGCCTTTTGTAACTTCAAGTTCGCAGATTCCAGACACGCCGCAGCAGCCTTGAAGACCGTGATCAATATGGAAAGACTTCATATCTTTTTTTAAAAGGTATTCTTTTACCCCTTTATCAAATTCAATTTTCATAATATCACCATAATTATTCTACTAAATAATAGAAACATTTTCAAGAATTGTGAATAAATGATATAATTAACTCATGAGTTATAGAATTACACTTTCGGATATTTTAAGAGACGACGGCTCTCTAATAAAAAATAACGCCGAGAGAAATTTAAAAATTAATAAAAAAATTAAAAAATTCTAGATGGCAATCCAAAAAACTTAGTCGTCCTTGCAGATGGTTTTGAAACCATAAATTTTCTAAAAGAAAATAAAATTCTCGTGGACTTAATCTATATTGACCCACCATTTAATACTGGCAAGACCTTTGGCATAGAAATTGATGCGGGAGATGAGAAGATCTACAAGGATTGTTATGAGGACAACTTGGATAAGGATGAATTCTTACTTTGGATGTATGAGATTCTTACAAGACTTAAAGATCTTTTAAAAGAAACTGGATCCATCTTTCTTCATGTGGATTATAGAACATCCTCGGAGTTAAAACTCATAATGGACAAGATATTTGGCGATAGTAACTTTGTAAATGAAATCATCTGGTCCTACAAAAGCGGCGGTGCCGGGAAGAAATCTTTTTCCAAAAAGCATGACAATATTCTATTCTACTCAAAGGATTATAGGCAAAAAATCTTCAAGCCACTGAAAGAAAAATCCTACAATAGAGATTTTAAACCCTACAAATTTAAAGGTGTGAAGGAATACAAAGACCATCTCGGCTACTACACAATGGTAAACATGAAGGACGTGTGGAACATAGACATGGTAGGACGGACCTCATCGGAGAGGGTGAAATATCCGAGTCAAAAACCTTTTGAACTTCTAAGAAGAATCATCGAGTCGACCACGGAAGAAGGCATGACTGTGCTAGATATATTTGGCGGTTCAGGATCCACTGCAAAAGCTGCATCCATCTTGAAAAGACACTATATTCACGGGGACATATCCGAATATTCCTGCTCCGTTGCAAGAGAATATTTAAAAGATGCAACATACTTTTCAAATCGTAAATTCGAATTTAGAAGTGAATTTATAAATGGAGAGTTTACTTGCGAAATAGAAAATGGCGGCGAACTTAAAAGGGAATATGTAAAGAAAATCATGGTTTCAGAGGACGGAATTCAGTTCCAAGATTTCAAAGATTACTCAGAAATAAATAAAGAAAGATATAATTACATATATTTAGAAAATATATTTGGAAAATTTAAAGTAATAGAGGTAAGAAAATGATTGAAAAATTTAAACAAAACGAACACAGTAATATCGCTCATGTAGTTGGAGTTGTCTCAGGCAAGGGAGGTGTGGGTAAATCCACAGTTACTACAGCCCTTGCAGCAGAACTCACTAGAAGAGGAAAGAAAGTCGGCATCCTAGATGCTGATATAACAGGACCATCCATTCCAAAGGCATTTGGCATGGAAGAGATGGCACTTTCAAATGGACAAGAAATCCTACCGAAAGAATCTAACGCAGGAGTAAAAGTAATCTCTGTAAATTTAATCCTAGGAGATCCGACCCAACCGGTACTATGGAGAGGACCAATCGTTGGTCAAGCAATAAACCAATTTTTTAAAGATGTAAGATGGGGAGATTTGGACTACCTACTTGTGGACATGCCACCGGGAACAGGAGATGTAGCACTTACAGTATTCCAATCACTTCCACTCGATGGAGTGGTCATAGTCTCAACCCCACAACAACTGGTAGGACAAATCGTAGAAAAATCTATAAACATGGCTAAACTTATGAATATAAAGGTGCTTTCACTGGTAGAAAACATGAGCTACTTCATATGCCCATCCTGCATGGAAAAGCACTACATCTTCGGCGAATCAAACATAGATGAGATTGCAAAGAAACACAAGGTAGAAAATATATCCAAGCTACCATTTGACATGACCAACGCAGAAAACATGGATCATGGATATGGAGATGATATATTTATTAAAGAATTAGAACCAACAGTAAAGGAGATTTTAGAACTTGAAAACTAGAGTATGTATTGTCGGAGGAGGTCCAGCAGGACTAACCGCCTCTCTATACCTATTAAGAGCAGGCATCGACCACGTAATTATCGAAAAGAACGAATACGGTGGAAATATCCTAGAAGCTATATCCATCAAGAACTACCCAGGAATCGTGGATATTTCTGGAAGAGAGTATATCATGTGCCTAAGAAGTCAAATCGACCTATACGATGGCAAATTTATAAGAGGCTCAGTAACCAATATTGAAAGAGAAGGAGACAAATTTAAAATCTCCACAAAGAGAAGAGAAATCGTATCAGATTACTTAATCATAGCAACAGGAACCAAGAGACTTAGCTCAGGAATTGAAATCCACAACTTTGACAACACATCATTCTGTGCACTATGCGATGGAAGCAATTTCAAAGGCAAGTCAATCAGCGTCATAGGAGCGGGAAACAATGGAGTGGACTCTGCAATCTATCTATCAAACATTGCAAAAGACGTGACTGTTTTCTCTGATGTAGATACACCAAGCTGCGACCACACCACCTATGAAATGGCAAAGAATATAGAAAATATAAAATTTGAATTCAATGCAAAAGTTACAGACGTATATAGAGACAAACTCGTATACCAAAAAGATGGCAAAGAAGTAGAATTCGAAACAGAAGGAACATTTATCTACATCGGATTTACACCAGAAACAGAAATCTTTGACGAAGTTAAAAAAGATGAATATGGCTACATCTATGTGGACAAGAATCTAAAGACCTCAGTGGACAAAGTATATGCATGTGGAGACTGTATCGAAGGATCCTTTGGACAACTTGTAACAGCCCAAGCAACTGGAGCACAAGCTGCCATAAGTGTAGCAAAGGAGCTTAGAAAATGCGCCTTTTAATCTCAAGTTCAAACTATCTATATGAATACAACGAAGGTAAATTAAATAAAATAAAAAAGGGTTCATTCTGGAAAAAATCCGGACCAAACTATGTCTACAAAGACGCCTACCACGGCAAAGAAAAATTAGAATTTAAAGGAAATGTAATCGACTTTTCAGAAGATTACTTCATAGTTAAGACGAGATTTTTCCAAATGTACAAGGGAACAGACCTAGTGCGTACATTTAAATTTGATGTAAACTCCATCCAAGTTTTGAAAGAAAATATATATTCAAGACAAGGGGACATGAGATTTGCACCAGGAAATATCCTTATAGGTTCACCAGAATTTGTAGCAATCTATGACGAAAGTTTAAACCCACTCTACGAAGTTACAGCTCTAGAACTTGGAGTAAATGAAATAATAGATGCTCGCATGATTGCAGAAGGGCAAAAAGGAGCAGGTCACCTTAGAATAATCGCAAAGGATAACCTAACTGTACTAGAAATAAATCCAATCACAAAGATTGCATATAGTACAATCAACTTCAAAACCATGGGTTTAATTGAAGGCATAAACGACTACGCCTTCAATGTGAAGAACAGAGCCCAAGTGTTAAATGTAGAAGATAAAGTGGTACTAGTTTTAAATGACCTTGGAATTATATTGGTCTATGATGAATACTACAAATTCCAAGAAAAGATAGAACTTCTAAAGACTCCAATCGACTTCTTAACACCATGTTTTGACGGAGTAGACAAAATCGAAGAAGATGATTATAGACAATATATCGACATGTACGGATCAAGAATGGAACACGAAAATATCAGAAGAATGGACAAGATTAACAAGACTGGTACATCTGTACTTAATATGGACGACCTACAAGAACTTACAGACGGAGTAATCATCTATGGAAGTAGAGACTGTGTTCACTGCGAAGGAGCCATCGACATGGTATCCGATGCCCACAAGGAATTTGATTTCAAATCCTACTACATGGACCTATCAGACGAAGAAATGTATAGAAAAGAAAAAGATATCAAATCTTATCCAACCACTGTAATTCTAAAGGATGGACAAGAAAAACATAGATTCGTAGGCAAACTAAACTATGAAGACTTCCTAGAAAAATTGGAGGAAGAATGAAAAAATTCGCAATCTTCGACTTCGATAAGACTATAACCGACAGAGATTCTATAAAGATTTTATGGCAGACCTATGGAAAGAAGATGGGAGTGCACTTTCTTCTACAAGGAATATCCATCGGAATTAGCTTTATTGGGTACAAGTTCACCGGAGATTTCAATCCTACCAAGAATAAATTGGCGAAAATCTTTGACTATTTGACAGAAGAAGATATAGATGAATTTGTAAACGAAGTCTTGCCAAAATACTACTACAAAGACGCACTGGAAGAATTAGAAGAATTAAAAAAAGATGGATTTGAGCTACTACTAGTCAGCGCATCCTACGAAAATTACATGAAAAAAGTCGGGGACAACCTCGGCTTTGACTTTGTAATCGGGACCCGTCTCGGCAGATTAAACGAACTCATAGGAAACAACAACCGTAGAGAAGAAAAGGTAGCACGCATAGAATCCTATCTAGAAAATACAAAGGAAGCCATCGACTACGACAATTCCAGATCCTACTCCGACTCATATAGAGATGACAAGTACATGATGGAACTGACCGCCAATAGATACTTGATCAACTCCAATGTGAGAGAAGAAGGATTTAGAAACTTAGTGTGGAAATGATACTGCACGTAGATATAGATGCATTTTACGCATCTGTTGAAGAATTAGACAATCCAAATTTAAAAGGAAAACCAGTAGTAGTGGGAGGTAGAAGCAGAAGAGGAGTCATAACAACCGCAAATTATGAAGCGAGAAAGTTCGGACTCCATTCCGCCATGCCCATTTTTATGGCGAGAAGCCTCTGCCCGCAAGTAATCATCGTGCCGGGGAGGATGTATCGCTACAAAGAAAAAAGCATCGAAGTTTTCTCCATATTAAAAACCTACGCAAAAGTAATAGAACAGGTCTCCATCGACGAAGCATACCTAGATATAACCGGTACAGAAGACGGAAGAGAACTTGCAATAAGGATAAAATCAGAAGTCAAGGAAAAGACGGGGCTCACCATCTCAGTAGGACTCTCCTACAACAAATTTCTTGCGAAAATCGCCTCGGATTGGAACAAACCAGATGGATTTATGGAAATCGACGAAGACATGGTGCCGGAGATTCTATACGACCTGGACATTTCAAAAGTCCATGGCATTGGAAAAGTCTCAGAAGATAGACTAAGAGAGCTTGGAATAAATAATGTCAAGGATTTAATGAATCTAAGCCGTGAGTACATGACCTTGGAATTTAACAAGATGGGGCACGAACTCTACGACAGAATAAGAGGCATCGACAGAAGAGAAGTAAAAGGCGACAGAAAGAGGAAATCCATCGGAGTTGAGAGGACATTTACACCGACGGGAGATGAGAAAATCCTCTACGAATATATCGACAGATTCTCAAGAGAACTCTCGGAAGATCTAAGACGGATAGACAAGTCCGCCATGACCATCACAATTAAAATAAAGACGGATAAATTTAAAATCCATACCATCTCCAAAACATTTTTGAAAAGCATGGAAAAGTACGAAGATATAAAAAATATCGCAGAAGAACTCTACGACAAACTCGGAAATAGAGAAAGACTAAGGCTCCTTGGCATCACCGCATCGAGCCTAGTGGATAGAAAAAAGATACAGCTAAATTTTTGGGAGAACAAATATTGAAAGACAAGAAACTCTTAGCAAAAGAACTGACAGGACCATTTATCGAAGAAAATAACATCACCTATCTTGGAAGAGAAGGCGACGACTACAGGCTCAAGATGGAAGGGGACAAGAAACATCTAAACGCCTTTGGGATGTACCACGGCGGAGTCCTGTTCACCTTGGCGGACACAGCAGCGGGACTACTCATGATAGACGATGGCAAAACCGCAGTGACGATGCAGTCAAACGTCAACTTCGTTGGAAATATAAACGGAGGCACACTTTACACCCACACTCGCTACATTCACAAAGGTACAACCACCTATGTAGTAGAAGCAGAAGTGAGGTCCGAAGATGGAGTGTTATTACTCATAGGAACATTTACATTTTACGCATCAAAAGCACTTAAAATAGTTAATCTTTAGTTAATTTTAAGATTAGCTATTTTTTTGTACACTAAATTGTAAAAACAATGTAAAATTTCATGAAAAAATGTTGATTTTAACTACATCAATATTATATATATTGATAGCATGTGATATAATAATACTATATGTAAACTGATAAACTAGGATACTTGTACATAAATCAATTATCTACAAAATTATCAATTTAAATAATAATATAAATAATCTATCGGATCTAGTATCTGGATAAAAGAGCTAATTCTAGTAGAAAAGGAGAAAAGTATGGAACAATTAAGAGAGAGAAGCAAAAGAGCATTGACATTATTTTTAGCGATAGTCATGATACTGACGTCGCTACCACTAGATGTGCTTGCTCAAGGTGGTCAGGATAATCCAACAGATAAAAAGATTAACTATGACGAAAATCCTATAAGTGACAGTGGCTTTAAAGAAGGCTATATAAACAATAAGGATATAGATGTTAAGGTTGCGAAACCAAAAAATGGAAGTCAAAAATTTATAGAAGGACCGGATATACCAGACATCTATACAATGAGAGCAGAATACAGAATCCAACGTGGCGACAGTAGGATAAACAACTACCAACCTTATGAAGCGTCCGTTGGAGCTAGTATCAAAGAAGAAGATAAGAAAAAAATAGAACAAACAATAAATCTTCCTGACTTTGATGGCTATACAACACCTACGCCAAGCTTTGATGTAAACTATAAAAGCATTGTAAACAAAGCAAAGGAAGGTAAAAAATTAGAAAAAAAAGAAGGCACAAAAACTTGGACAGAATACAAGGGTGTTTTGCCATATATTTATACTGGAAAGAAAAACACATTAACAGTTAAACATATTTTCCAAAGCCTAGAAGATAAAAACAAATATGGACCTATTGATGGTAAGACTGAAATAAAAACAACTACTGAAACTGGCTTAACAGGGTCAATAGTTACAATCAGCCCTCTTGAAAAAGAAGAAATAAAAGGCTACGAGCCTGAAACTAGTGTTATAGAAACACAAATGCCAGAAAACACAGAAAAATATGTTGTAGAATACCGCTATAATAGAAAACACTTTGACGTTCACTATGACACCAAAGAAGGTACACCAATACCGACTAGAACAATTTACTATGGTCAACGTATCCCTACAATACCTCTATTGGGGAAAGATGGAAAACCAACTACAGATAAAACTGCAGACCCAACATATAAGTTGGGAAGTACTTTCCAAGGTTGGAAACCCTCACAGGACTTAGAGGGAGTTGGCGGAAAAAAATATAAAAAAGATGAAATAATTAAAGATGATAGTGGAAATCCTATAAAAAACCTAGACGCTAAATTTATAATGCCAGCTGAAGATGTGACATTCACAGCTGATTGGAAGGACAAGGAAAAGGCAGACTACGCTGTTCAATTTTGGACAGAAAAGGCTGACCATGCTGACAATGCCTCTATTTTAGATAAGTATGAGTATATGAGTACTCGTGTTTACAAGCAAGAACCAACAGGCAAAAGGCCAGAGTTAGATAAAGAACCTGTAGACGGATTAAAATTCCCAGACCTAGATAAAACTCGTCTACAAAAAATTTGGAATGGCGAAAAATTCAATCGTGACCATGACCTTTATCTAAACAAATTCTTTGTTTACAATAAAGAATTAACAGATAAAGAAAATGCAGACCCTAAACAACCAGCCATGACAAAGTCTGTATCAGCCACAGGTAAGACAGTCTACAATATCTACTACGACAGACAAGTCTATGACCTATACTTTACCAAGTCTAATGCACAACCTGAAAAAAACACCATCTATCCCGAAATTTGGAAATATGACGAAAAGAAAGGTGAGGCAGTTAAAGTAGGTGGTCCAGGCAAGCCATACCACTACAAGGCAAGATTCAATGAGATGATGTATAAGTGGCCAAACGATGCTAAACAAACCAAGGGATTCACTCCTGGTTATCAAAGTTTTGGTTGGGGACCAAACTATACTAGGCCAAATTGGCCACTTCACTTAGATACACCTCCTTATAGGCTTAATGCCGATGAATTTTTGGACATGGCAAACTATACTAGCTGGGGCGGCTATACTAAACATATAGATAAGGGCGATGGCAATACCATCGATTTAGATAGATTCGACTTTACAACCCTTTCCTTCGGTATAAAACAGGATAAACCTTCCATTCCTCACCACATGGACTTTTGGATGGATGGATTTAAGAAAGACGAAACCATCATACGTTATGACCTTGTTAGAACAAAGGCGGATACAGCTGCCATAAACTATGGACACAGATACCCGAAAGTTACAGGCTTTACACCTAAGGACTATGATCCTACTAATCCTCAAAGCGGATGGCCGACAATCAAAGAAGGTAGCGAGGAAGATGGCCGAGTGGACGAAGATAGAATTAACGATCTAAACGACGAGCGTGATGCAATAACACCTAACACTTGTGGGTCGTACTATAACAACCAAGGGGATAAACTACCTATCGGTCAATTAGACTTTATATCAGTTTTCTTTAGCGATTCTGATGAATTTGGAGACAAAAAGGAAGGTGGTCAAGCATTTGAAGAAAACGGCTACCTACGCTTCAAATATCATCGTAATAAGTACCCATTAAGATTTAACTACGACCCTGCAAAGATTAAGGACGATAGTGAGTTTGGACCTACCAACCAATTAGATACTTTCTACGAATTCCCACTAAAGGTCTTAAGTCCTGATTTAGTTGATAGTAACTTAGAAAGAGATGAAAAAGAATATTTCAAAGAAGACCCTAAAAACTTAATAGACAATCCAGAAAACTTACAAAAATTAGGTCTAACAGATCTTGTTTATACAGATCCTACAGATAATAAATTAAAGGTTAAAAGACCAGACAATCTTCCAGAACAAATGGTATTTAAAGGATGGGCATTAGACCCTGCAGGCACCAAGCTTATTTGGGAAAATCCAAAAGAAACAATGCCTTTCCACCCAGTTAACCTCTACGCTAAGTGGGCAGAACCAGACTTTAAATGGAAGGTAACCATTGATCCTAATGGTGGTTCTCTTTCTTCAATAAAATCTGAAGACTTGACAAAAATAAGTAAGACCATCCAAGAAGGAGATATAGGTCAAGAAGAAAAGAAGACATATCCTGAGAAAAAACCAAACGATGGCAAAAAACAGATATTCACAGTTATACAAAGACAACAATTGAATGAACTTGAGGAACCTAAACGCTGGGGCTATGACTTCTTAGGTTGGGAATGGGTAAGACATAATGCAGATGGAACAGAAGACAAAACATATTTTAATGACTACAAAGTTCCAGAACTATATTCTTTTGGAAATGATGTTGTATCAGATGTATATTTAAGAGCAATTTGGGTTAGAAATGACCTACAAACAGTAATGGCATACCACCATATACTTGATAAGGACTTAAAGGAAGTAGCTGGATCACCAGAATCTCAAGAACTACCTAAGAGAAGAAAAGGCTACTTTGCAGCTGCACTAGGTAGCAAGCAAGGAGCAGAATATACCCTAGTACCAAAGGCTCAATGGAAAGATTTAAAACAAAAGAATAAAACTTTTGAAAATTATTATGATGAATCCACTGGTAGAACAAACAACTACTTCCAAGTCCATGAGATAAAGGGACCTGTCGAAGAAAAGCAACAAGATGGAACAACTAAAGAATTAAACAACAAAGAGAATGACTTCCACTTCTTCTATATACCTTATAGAAAGAGAGAGTACAAGGTTAACTACCTTGATGAAAGATGTAGGGCTAATGTAGAAAAATTTATAGCAGAAGCTAAAAAGAACTTTGAGACTAATTATGAAGCCATAAAAAATGATAGCAATAAGACAGAAGATCAGAAAAGAGAAGCTTATAGAGACTTAGTAAAGAAAAATAGTGAAGATTTCGAAAAGATTGTTTCTAAGTATTCAATTATTGACGCAGAAACAGTTATAAATGGAAAGAGACATTATGATGCTAGAAACTATAGGCACATACCTGGCTGGACTTTGGCAGATAATGAAAGTCCACAACAACAACTCTTCTTTGATGTAGACGAAAGTACAAATGAATTCTTAGGAATCAACGGAACAGGACTTGGAGAAATTTTCTTCTTCTATCAAGACGCAAGAGTCATAGAAGTTAAGAATCCTAATGACCCAGTACCAGATGGATATGTAAGAGTAACCTTCAAGATAGATGACGAGAAAAAAGGTGGAGTCTTTAAAGACAAAGACAATAATGAAGTGATAGAACTTCACTACGATGTAATAAAGGGACTTAAGTCAGATTCACTTCCAGTTCCAGGAGAACTAGGAACAAAAGCTGACGGTTCTCCTAATGATAAAGAAGAAAGAAAGTACTATATCACACCTGATAATGGTAAAAACTTCTTAAGATGGGACAACAAACCACTTTTAAACAAGGGAACAATCCTACAAACTGCTGATAAAGATTACTATGTATTCACAGCCTACTTCGATTGGTCAGGACTAAGTGTTAAGGCAGAAGGTCTAGTAAGAACAGAAGCTTATAAAGATCCTAATAATAAATGGACCAATGACTTTGCTCCAAAACTTGACGACTTAAAGAAACAGTTAGTATGGAAAGAAAAGAATGAAGAAAAACCAATTCCAGATGGAACAAAAATTGAATTCTTCTACAAAGATGAGGCTGGAAAAGAAACAAAATTAAATACAGATAAAGATGTGTTTAATCTTGTAAAAGAAATAGGCAAGGAAGATAAGGACGAAGTAGTTCGTGTAGTTAATATTGTAGCTAAGGTTACTTTCAAAGATGGAAAACAAACTCAAGAACTTTCAATACCAATCACAGTTTATAAGAACCGTTACGAAGCACTTAATAGAGAGTGGCAAAAACCTAAATATCTATCCGATGCAGAAGCGAAAGACGCAAAAGACGGCGGATTAAGAGATATAACAGGAAATTATGTAAAAGTAACAGTATCACCATCTGGCGATATGAAGGCTAAAGACAATAAGGTTTACTATGTAAATCCAAAAGCTTGGGTAGAAATACCAGAAGTTAAGTCCGATGGTTCATCAACATTTATCAATTGGACAGCAGATAAGAAAGAACAGAATGAAGAGTCTAAAGAAAATGGCAAATTTGATTTTGCTAAGCGTCATAAATTTACAGAAGATACAGTAATTACACCGGTTGACGCTAAGGAAGTAGTTGAACAAACAGATCCAAACAAAAAACCAGATGTACCAAATGGCTATGTAAAAGTTATAGTTAAAACTACAGAAAAAGCTACAGATGAAACTAAGTTTGAAAAAACATTCTGGGTTAACCCTACTAAGGAAGTAACAATACCAGTAGCAAGTCCAACAGGTAAAACTGACCAAGAAGTTGACATTCCAAAACTTGGCAAGAAGAAAGTTAACTATGTATTTAAAGAATGGCAAAAGGTTAAGACTGGTGAAGCAGATGATAGTTTAACAGATGTAACACCAGCAGTAAAAATTGAATTAGCTAGCCATAAATATACAGATAAAGTAACAGTGATAGAAGCTGCTTATAAAAAATCAATTCAAGCAGAACCTATAGTTAAGCCATTAAAGACTACAAAATTAGATACACCTCAAGGCAAAGAAATCACAGATGAGATTTTAAAAGAAAAAATCACCCCGCAAGAGGGCAAAGAGATAAAGTCTATTCAAGTGATTAACAGACCCGATCCGTTGAAACCGGGCGAACAAAAAGCCACAGTAATTGTCACTTATACAGACGGTACGACCCAAGGCACCAACGATAACCCTGTCGAAATCCCCGTGGAAGTTCACAAAAACATAATTCCGGAAGCACCCGGCGGACAAAGACCGAAGGATGCTATGGATAATTATGTAAAAGTAATCTTCAAGGCAGGCGAAGGTGGAACAGTATCCGGCGACTTAGTTTACTATGTAAGTCCGGAAGTAGAAGTTAACATGACAGACTCAGCTGATAAGATAACAAAAATTCCAAATGTTGGCTACACTTCCAATGGTGGAACATGGTCACCAGAAATAAAAGCTGAAAAGATTACAGCTGAAAAAACTTATGAATTTAACTTTGTTAAATCAAAAGATATAGTAGAAAAAACTGATGAAAATACAAAGAAGCCAGAAGGCTATATAACTGTAAAACTTATTCCAACGGATAAGGCAACAGATGCAACAAAAAAAGTTTACTTTGTAAATCCTAAGGCAAAAGATGTTACAATAACAAACAAACCAGAAGGTAAGAAAGAAAAAGTTAATAACATTGAACAAACTTACAATTTCAAAGGCTGGAAAGTTACAAAAGGTACAGTAGCTTCTTGGGATAATGAAAATATAACAGGCACATTCATCCAAGATACAGAAATCACTGCACAATATTCTACTAATGTTGTTCCAGGAGAATTAGTACCAGCACCAGTTGCTAAGAAGAATGTTGTAACACCAAAAGGCGATACACCAAAACCAGAAGATTTAATTGAAAATAAAACTGGATTACCAGATGGAACAACATTCAAATATACTGATGATGGAACACCTGATGTAAACAATCCTGGAAAAACTACTGCAAAGGTTGAGGTAAAATATCCAAATGGGAAAACTGTTGTAGTTGAAGTACCGATTACAGTTGTTGACCATGTAGTTTCACAAATTGGTGGAGAAAATGGAGATAAACCATTAGTACCAGACACTTATGTAAAGGTAACAGTAGACACTACTGATACTGCGACTGACAACACTTACTTTGTAAATGTATTCTGGGTTAAACCAAATGAAGAGGTTTGGATACCAGTCAACAATCCAAGAGGTAAAGAAGCTTTAGAAAATGGAGTAAAGAAAACAAATAAATTTGTTAAGTGGGTATCAGATGATAGCAACAAAGAATATGCAAATACGATTAGAGATACTTTCACTAAAGCTACAAAGATTACTGCAACTTATGAACAAGATAAGAATGTAGAACCAGTCGGAAAGAATGATCAATGGATACCACAAGGATCAAATCCATCTCCAAAAGATTTTATAAATAATCTTTACAATGATGACGATCCTGATAACAAAAACAACTTGCCATCAGGAACAAAGTTCAAATTTGTAGATGGATTTACACCTGATACAAGCAAACAAGGTAAGGATAAGACAACTAAAGTTGAAATAACTTATCCAAATGGTGAAGTTAAAGAAGTTCCGGTAACTTATAATGTAACTGGTGATGTAGTTGAACAACCAGATCCAAACGATCCAACAACTAAACCAGTTGTTCCAGATGATTTTGTAAAAGTTGTTGTTAAGACAACGGAAGATGGAATAGAAAAAGCAACTGATGAAACAAAATTTGAAAGAACATTCTGGGTAAATCCTACAAAAGTTGTTACTATTCCAGTTGATAACCCGACAGGAAAAGAAGTTAAAAAACTTGATGGAACAATAGATTATACTTGGTTATTTGCAGGATGGGATAAGGAATTAACTAAAAAATTTACAGAAGAACAAACTACCATTACTGCAAAGTACAGAAAAGACTATGGTGAATTACCAGAAATCAAACCTATACCAGAAGCAAGAGGTGGATTTATCTATACTGACCTTGGACAACCAGTAACTAATGAACAGTACAAGAGTCAAATCCAATTGCCAGATGAATATAGTTTTAATACTGGAACAACTTTTGGAATAGTACCAGGAACAGAACCAAATATAAATAAAACTGGTCTTTACAGTGTAAAAGCTTGGGTAACTTATCCAGATGGATCAGGGCAAGAAGTAACAATCTTAGTATATGTAGGAGAAGCGAGAGTGGTTCCACAACCATTACCACAACCAGGAGGCACTGGATACAATGCAATCTATATAGAAAAGAAAGTTGAAGTACCTGCTAAGATTAAACCACTTCACAAAGAAGTTAGATACATGCAAGGATTCAACGGATACTTCAGACCTAACGACGGGCTTACTCGTGCAGAAGCTGCTCAAATCTTGGCAAATGCTCTAAGAGAAGATGGATATAATTACAATCCTAATTACCAAATTTCTTACAAGGACATAGGCAGAGAATGGTACACAGAAGCTGTTAGAATAACTACAGAAGCGAATGTATTCGCTGGATATGATGATGGATTCTTCAGACCAGAAAAGAAGATTACGAGAGCAGAATGGGTAGCAACTCTTAGAAGATTCCAAAATATCGCAAAAGCAGATGGAAACCACATGAACTTAAGTGGAAATCACTGGGCAAAAGGCGAGATTGAAGGAGCATTCAACGAAGGTTGGTTAAAGATTTATACAGATGGACTTGCAAAGTTTAATGCTGATGAATTTATACCTAGACAAGAAGTTGCGGCTGTAAGCAACAGAGCATTTAATAGAGTCTTTGACAAGACTTATATAGACAGGAATGACAAGGCGTTTATCAACCAATATAAGGACGTTAACCAATCAATGTGGGCATATGAAGATATACTATGTGCAAGTAACACATTTGTACACGATGAACAACTTTATAGAGCGCACGATGTTAAGAATGATAAGATAACATTCAACGTAAACTTAGACAAAATTGAAATGCTACAAGATAAGTTTCAAAGAAATCCAAGATAAAAATTAAGAGAAGGGCGACCTTCTCTTTTTTTATGTATTTGGGTTTTTGGATAGGGCTTCGACAAATATGACCTTTATTTAACCCATCTATCCCCAAAAATATTATGAAATATCTTTACAATTGCAGTCACCCTGAGCGAACGAAGTGAGTCGAATGGGTATAACCTATGTAGGTCAAGTCAAGGCTAGTGGAATCATCCGAACATAACCCCACCACGGTTATACCCGTTCGACTTCAATGACTCAGCCTTTGGCTTCGTCATTTCCGCTCAGGGTGACTGTCTTCATTAAGTTTATCATTGTAGAGATCCTTCGACTCCGACGTACCGTCTCCGCTCAGGATGACTGGTGGGGGGTATAGCGGAAGCAAGGAGCTTCCACAGCCGAAGACTACAAAGTTCTCCCAATTGCAGTCACCTTGAGAGGCAGTCGAGTTCAACAAATCAAACTTCACTTCGTTTGTTTTCTTTATAACTCTTTGCACGAGACCTGCTACGAAACGGGAGATTTCGGCTAGGGCTTCGAATGGGTATAACATCTGTAGGTCAAGTCTATACAAGTGAAATCATCCGAAC
>NZ_AWXD01000028.1:0-51780 GCF_000478945.1 Peptoniphilus sp. BV3AC2
CGTAACTAGGATCACCCCTGCGTGTGCAGGAACATTGCTGTACATAGTGCCGTCTTTTTCTAAGTATTGGGATCACCCCTGCGTGTGCAGGAGCATTAAGTTTTGGTTAAAAATGCAACGGAGTTAAATAGGATCACCCCTGCGTGTGCAGGAACATTATCTTTATTTATTAGCTCCAGCCGTCTTTGTAGGGATCACCCCTGCGTGTGCAGGAACATTCTAGGATTAATGATTCCAATTTTGATACTCTGAGGATCACCCCTGCGTGTGCAGGAACATTTCCTTTCATCTAGTGCTTTCTGTTGCACTGGTAGGATCACCCCTGCGTGTGCAGGAACATTTTACTTGGTCTTTATCAGTAACCGCGATGTAGGGATCACCCCTGCGTGTGCAGGAACATTTCCCTTGAGCGTACGCATATTCTTGGAGTGCTGGGATCACCCCTGCGTGTGCAGGAACATTCAGTACTTGCAGGATTGCTATCAGATGCACTTGGGATCACCCCTGCGTGTGCAGGAACATTTGATAATTCATTATTCCTGTAACCATTAGCTGAGGATCACCCCTGCGTGTGCAGGAACATTATGTTACAATTATAGAGAACTCTTTGAATGTTAGGATCACCCTTGCGTGTGCAGGAACATTCAAAACTATACACATTATCGCTTGCAAAGTCGGGGATCACCCCTGCGTGTGCAGGAACATTAAGAAATTTGACTTAATCGTCGCAAATTATCCAGGATCACCCCTGCGTGTGCAGGAACATTTACCTGGGTTAAGAGCCGCCATGTCTTCCGCCAGGATCACCCCTGCGTGTGCAGGAACATTCTAGGGTTAATGATTCCAATTTTGATACTCTGAGGATCACCCCTGCGTGTGCAGGAACATTTACAACAATACCAATTACGGAAATTACGTGGAGGGATCACCCCTGCGTGTGCAGGAACATTTCCTTTCATCTAGTGCTTTCTGTTGCACTGGTAGGATCACCCCTGCGTGTGCAGGAACATTCAGATGACCTCAATATGAGTACTCTAGTAACTGGGATCACCCCTGCGTGTGCAGGAACATTCCTCAAGTTTACCATTTTCAAATTCTGTCTCTGGGATCACCCCTGCGTGTGCAGGAACATTCTTTCTCTTTGTCCGCCTGGTGAGTCCGGGTCAGGATCACCCCTGCGTGTGCAGGAACATTTCCAGTAGAGGAAACGATTTGGTCAGAAAATAAGGATCACCCCTGCGCGTGCAAGAACATTAGGGTTCCCACACCCATTGTTAAGTCGTATAGTTATATCAATGCTTATAAATACTAAACAATCTTCTATTCAGGTGGACTATTAATCCTACAAACTGGGATTTCTATAATTTCTATATTATCTATTCACAAAATATGAGGCAAATAATTGGAATAATAATAAATAATTCCATCACACCAATTATATTAAGAAATGCAAATAACTAATACTTATTCTTTATCACTAAAAAAGACCCAATACTACAACCAGTACAGAAGCATATAAAGAAATTGCTGAAATATTATTAACTGCTACTGGTGATGCTAATTGTGACATTTGAAAAAGTAATAAATAAAATTGTAATGATAAATCTTAAGTTTTTTATATCTGATTCCCTTTCTGCTTATGAAATACTCTTCATATAAAGCTACCGAAGAGTTTGTTGATTATAAAAAATTCACAATACTTTTTAGTTAATTCTTATTGTTTAATACGTTATTTTTAAACATATGAACGTACATATTCTGAAATCAAGTCCTCTCCCCAACATAAAACAACTTTTTCTGAAAAAAGTTTAATTTCATTTTTAAATTCAGAATATAATTCTCCATCTTCTTTATAGAATATACGAAATAATTTTGATATTGTATTTTTTGAATAAATATGATAATTAATATCTACATTGCAATACTTTTCATTATCATTTGCTGGATTATAATTAATAGAAATATAAATTCTATCAAAACTTCTACTGTAAAGATAATGTGCAGAATTATGTTCCATATTTATCGAAGTATAATCTACTCCATTTTTAGATTCACTTTTATATTCTAATAATATTGTAGAAATTAAATCTAAATTATAGAAATTATTCAGCTTTTCTAAAGCTTTAACAAAGCATATGCTAAATGTATTAACTAGTAAAGCATT
This sequence comes from Peptoniphilus sp. BV3AC2, assembly GCF_000478945.1. NCBI lineage: Bacteria > Bacillati > Bacillota > Tissierellia > Tissierellales > Peptoniphilaceae > Peptoniphilus > Peptoniphilus sp. BV3AC2. The sequence goes on from NZ_AWXD01000028.1 coordinate 2,165, forward strand.
TTTTTCTCTTATTTCTTTTAAATCTATTTTTCTTTTTTCATTGTATTGTCTAACTTCAAACTTTAACTTTTCATCATTATCTATTTTTGTTTCTTTAAGAAAATTTTCAATTAAGTTAATTAAATTATCATAATCCGGCCTCTCTTCAGGATTAATACTTAAACAAATTGATATAATGTTATTTGCAAAAATTATATCTTCATTATTAGCAAATTTTTTTACTAAATTATATTCATCAACAAACCAAAAATTTGATGGTAGAAAATCATTTTCTACACCATTTATCATATACCAAATGACTTTTCCAATTGAAAATATGTCTCCTTTAGAATCAACATTGCCAATTCTTCCTCTTTCATATTCTGGAGCAATAAACATTCTTGGTCCAACTGCTATTTCGATTTCAGTCAATCTTTCTTTTTCTTTATCTAAATAACAAATCCCAAAATCTGTTAAAAACAATTTATAATCTTCTCCATCTTTTTCATATAAAATATTATCTGGCTTAATATCCCTATGATAAATAGGATTTTTAAATTTTGAGATCTTATTCAATGCACGTAAAATAGGCAAACATAGTTCTAAAGTTTTTCTCACATCACCCTTTGTGTAACATAATAAATCATTAATATTACCATCATATTTTTTCATTTCTATATAAGATTTTTTAATGTCATTAGAATCAACAAAAACATCATAAACATCTATTACACCATCAACGTGTTTATCTTTAAAAAGTCCCATTATTTCTAATTCTAATTTAAATCTCTCTATTTTTTCTTTAGAAGATGTATTCCTTAAATACTTTCTAGCTTTTAAATCTTCAATAAAATATATATCAGAATTTCCACCTTGTTTATCTGCTTTTACTTTCATTGTAATTTCCCCTTGCAAAATAATATATATATATATATATATACTAAATTATTGATTTATAAATTTCTTTCTCTGCTTTTTCTCTCACTTTTGTAGCTTCTTTATATTCGTATTTTCTTAAATTTATTTGTTTACCTCTAAAATGTTAAATCTAACTTCTTAAATAATTTCTAAATCTGAAGTTATATCATGTAAATAGTCATAAACACTATTGTCAATTTGATGATTAAACATACTAATATTCAATGTTAATAAATGAAAAATCCCGCTCCCATCAAACTTTAAATTTACTTTTTAAAATTTTAAAATTCAGTTCTCTTTGCACTATTTAAATTATGTTTTCTTGGTTAAATACCCATACAAATTCGAATTTATCTATTTATTGCTTAAAATAATTATTTCTTTCCCTCTAATTTTTTAATATCACTTTCACCAAGTTTTTTAAGTGACATTAATTGTGTTCTAGCAAGATTTCTTAGCTCTATCATTCTTTCTTTTTGATCCATACCTTTACCAATAAGAATTGCATTATAGCTTTCCATATTTGCAAGCACCAATAACTCATTTAAACTTGCATAGTCTCTCATATTACCTTTTAAATCCTGATTTTCTTCACGCCACTCTTTAGCAGTTTTATTAAATAATGCTACATTTAGCATATCCGCTTCACTAGCATACTTGAATGATAATTGTTCATTGGTCAAATCTTTAAGAAGGTGTTCTTTTATTGCATCTGTATGAATTTTATAATTAATTTTTGATATTTCTCTATGAAGATTCCAAGTTAATGATAATCTTGAGTTTTCATCTTCTTTTAATCTTTTGTAATCTTGAATAATATATAGCTTAAATTCTGGAGAAAGCCAAGATGCAAATTCCATAGCTATATCATAATGAGCATACGTTCCTCCATATCTGCCTGCTTTTGAAACTATACCTATAGCATCTGTAGATTCTATCCATTTTCCTGGGGTCATTGTGAATCTATTTAGTCCCGCTTCACTTCTAAACGTGTCGAATTGCACACGGTTAAAATTTGGATTATTAAGTGCTTCCCATAATCCTATAAATTCAAGAGTGTTCCTATTTCTCATCCAGTTTTGAATAACGAATCTTGGATCATCTGTATTTTTATATTTTGCTATATCCGTTAAGCTTATATAATCGTTTTTAAAATCTTCAGTATAAATCTGAATTGAAAATCCCTTAGCAGAAATTTGCTCTTTATTGATTTTTGACATTTTACTCCCTCCTTATACTGGTGCACTCTTTAAATAATTATTATATAATCATTACTCTAAGCAGCACACCAATTATTTTTTTCGAGTTTTAAAATTTGGTAGAAGTCTTGAACTCCTTATATTTACATAACTATTTGCCTCTATCACTATTATGACACGAAACCCACAAGTAGGGTCATACACAGGACCACCCCTGCGTGTGCAAGAACATTGTAAAAGCTTCTCTATTGGCGTTTAAAGCCTCGGGATCACCCCTGCGTGTGCAGGAACATTTGCTTTTCCTGCACCATGACCAGGGTCTATCATTAGGATCACCCCTGCGTGTGCAGGAACATTATAAAGACTATGTCACCTTCATTAATATTTTCGGGATCACCCCTGCATGTGCAGGAACATTACTTCGTTCTTACATCTTTTCTTTCAAATTTAAGGATCACCCCTGCATGTGCAGGAACATTCTTTTTCAAGAACTCCTGTTGCCAGAAATTCAGGGATCACCCCTGCATGTGCAGGAACATTTCTAGTCACCAACTTTAATTCTCGCCATTGGAGGGATCACCCCTGCGTGTGCAGGAACATTTGAGGGTTATCCACTCCAGGATATACATTGTCAGGATCACCCCTGCGTGTGCAGGAACATTCACAGAAATTCCTTCTGGAAATTCTTGTTCCAGGGATCACCCCTGCGTGTGCAGGAACATTCTAGATGAACTTGCTAAACCTAGTGTTGACTTAGGATCACCCCTGCGTGTGCAGGAACATTTTGTATATCCAAATTGGCTCTCCTAGTCGTTCAGGATCACCCCTGCGTGTGCAGGAACATTACTCAAGGTTACGTCAATTCAGAAGCAGAAAGAGGATCACCCCTGCGTGTGCAGGAACATTGCTGTTTTAGCTTTATTGCATTTTCTGTTCTTAGGATCACCCCTGCGTGTGCAGGAACATTCGTAGATATCTATTATCTAACATTTCAATCTTTAAATCACCCCTGCGTGTGCAGGAACATTCGTGATTGGATCTTTCTCCGCCGCTTCTTCTAGGGATCACCCCTGCGTGTGCAGGAACATTTTACTTAGATAAGGTATGATGTTGACTTCTCCGGGATCACCCCTGCGTGTGCAGGAACATTCATTTGAAAGGAGAAAATAAATGGCAAATAAAGGGATCACCCCTGCGTGTGCAGGAACATTTAGGTATACCTACTATTGATAGTATAGTAGGTAGGATCACCCCTGCGTGTGCAGGAACATTATATAAACCTCAGTTTGAAGAATTTTCAGCGGAGGATCACCCCTGCGTGTGCAGGAACATTAACTGATCTAGGTGACTTTTGGGAATATCTTTAGGATCACCCCTGCGTGTGCAGGAACATTTCTAGGTTTTTTTCGTGGTCCTCTATTAGCTTGGGATCACCCCTGCGTGTGCAGGAACATTTCAATGATTGATTTAAAATCATTGGTGAAATCAGGATCACCCCTGCGTGTGCAGGAACATTGAATTAAAGGTTCCAAAGAGCCAGTATAACAAGGGATCACCCCTGCGTGTGCAGGAACATTTTTTCTATTTTTAATTTATTTAATTTGATTTGCAGGATCACCCCTGCGTGTGCAGGAACATTTAATCTACAAGTTCGAGGACTGGGCGCCAACCGGGATCACCCCTGCGTGTGCAGGAACATTCCATTTGTTGATCTGCTCTTATATTAGCTATTGGGATCACCCCTGCGTGTGCAGGAACATTGTCGAGTAAAGTCCCATTAGTGGTGATATCCAGGGATCACCCCTGCGTGTGCAGGAACATTGAATTAAAGGTTCCAAAGAGCCAGTATAACAAGGGATCACCCCTGCGTGTGCAGGAACATTCAGTTGATCCTTTGCAGATCCTTTCATCTCGAGGGATCACCCCCTGCGTGTGCAGGAACATTCCGCTATTACTTCTTTTGCAATTTCTCCAACGGGGATCACCCCTGCGTGTGCAGGAACATTAAACGAAGAAGAAGACAGAAGAAGAAGGGGGTAGGATCACCCCTGCGTGTGCAGGAACATTGCCAAATTTAATGGTGGAATAGTCCCCTTTGGGGGATCACCCCTGCGTGTGCAGGAACATTCTGACGTCTTAGAAAAGTTAGATAACTCTACAGGGATCACCCCTGCGTGTGCAGGAACATTCTTAGAACACTTGTAATAATTCCGGTTTACCCGGGATCACCCCTGCGTGTGCAGGAACATTCGATTGAATCAGTTACCGATGATGGTCAAAAGAGGATCACCCCTGCGTGTGCAGGAACATTTTTCTTCAAGTGTTTCTCGTCGAAGATACCACAGGATCACCCCTGCGTGTGCAGGAACATTTAGCTTTTGAAGCTGCTCCAAACAGGATGCTTGGGATCACCCCTGCGTGTGCAGGAACATTACTTAAATTTCCTCTAATTTTCAAGGTTTTATTTTTGAAAATTCTTGAAATTTTTGCACTTTCTCTGAAAGTTCATATATTAATTTTGAATCTTCGAGTGCTCGATGAGGAACTTTTTTGTCGATCCCATATTCTTTTAATACTGTTTCTAGTTTATAATTTTCTAAAAAGCTTTTTTCTCTTTTTACAAAATCCATTAGATCCCATGTTTTGTTTGTCAGTACGTCTAACCCATTTAACTTTAATTTTCTATTTATAAATTTTATATCAAATTTTATCCCGTAACCTACTAAATCTTCTAATCCTATAAATTCTTTCAGTTCTTTTAAGATTTCTTTTATGTTTTCTCCAAATTCCAATTCTTTGTCCGTTATTCCTGTTAATTCTATTATATTTTGAGGTAGTTTGGTATCTATTTTAACTATTTTGTGAAATTCTTCCTTTGAATCACTTTTGATAGCTCCTATCTCTATTATTTTATTCGTTTTTTCATCGAGTCCATCTGTTTCAATATCTAAAAACACAAAAGTTTTTTCTGAATAATTATTTCCAATACTTGTATACTTTTTGGATTTATGGTATTTAGATGCGTTGCTATATCCATGACTTTTAGCATCTTCTTCTATTTCTTTTGACTTTATAATTATTAATGGTATTCCTTCAAAATCTATTACCTGTCTATCTGTGTTATGGGTTTCAAAGTTATATCCAATTTCATTTCTATTGTAGTAAGATAGAGTTGCCTCTCCTATTCCAGAGCTCTCTATTACTCTATTCCATAGCTCTTCTCTTACTTTACTGTTGAAATTACCTACATATACTCCTGTTGCTATTTCTTGCATCCATTTAGTTAAATCTCCTCTTAAGGATTTTGGCGTGTTTTTCAATGTTATTACTGTGAATGGCATGTCTAAATCTCTCTATAACTTATTCCATATTTTACTAGTTTTTCTTTGTCATCCCATAGATTTAAGGAGTCTGTTTCTATATAGTTTGGATCTTTTTCATCTATTTCTAGTAAGTATTGGACATCTTTTACTATTTGAGACATAATTCTACCGTCTACCATCTCATCTCTAACTCTTTTTCTAGTTTCTGAGCCTATGTCTTCGCCTTCTTTTATGTTTTTTGCCATTTCAAATGATATCGGTATTGTCAGTTCTGCTTTATATAGATCGGCAATGTCATAGATAAAACTTTTGTCATGGCCTGTGTGGACAAATCCAAGTCCAGGTGACATTCCCAGTGCTACTACTACACTCATGACTACTCCGTATAGTGATACGTTTGCTGCTGATAGTGCTTGATTTACTAAGTTTGAGTTTTCAAAGTCATCTGGGTCATACTCTCTTCCGTCCCATTTTATACCTGTTTCTTTTGAGTATCTTCTATAGACTCCTCTTACTCTGGCTCCTTCTCTTCCTCTAAGTTGATGCATCGTAAGTTTACTTACGTCTTCGCCTGGAAATCTCATCTGATACATTTTTCTTGCTACTTCTAGTCTTGACCTGGTATTACTTACTAGGCTTGCTTGTTTTTCCAAAAGTTTCGTTGAGTGGGCAAGGGGTCTACCATATGCATAGTTTCTGACCCCTCTTTCTCCAACCCAAACGATGCTTGTGCCTGTATCTCCGATTATTTCAACCGCTCTATGACTAATATCTGTGCCTGGGCCCAAAAGTAATACTCCTATTATAGCAACTGGAATTCTTATTGTCCCTCTATAATCTGTTATGGTTATAGAGCTATCAATCTTGTTTATTTTTGCATGTTCTATATAGATAAAACTAACCCTGTCTCCTATTCTAGGTAATTCCTTTAGTTCTGTTTTTTTAGCACCTACTTGTTTTTTCATCTTATTACCGGTATTACAGTCATCATACCAAATCCATAAGCTTTTTTCTTGCCTATTCCGTTGGTAAGTGTATTTTTGAATTTTTCAACGTCTGTTATGGTTAATTCGCCTTGGTATTCTGCCTTTATTAAATCCAATTTAAATCCATTTGGTTTATATAGTGTCTCGAAGTTACTTTTAAGAATATAGAAATCTTTGTTATTTAATGAAAACCCATTTTTTTCACTTCTGTCTATCAAATATTTAAACTGTTCATCTTCCTGCAAAAGCGGAATTACCTTTCCCCTTCGAAGACTTCTATCTGAGATTGACTTGTTAGGATTTAAAACTACTCTGAATGTCATTCTATCATTATTTTTAAATGTATTTAAAAATTCATCATAATCTTTTGCCTGCGCTGTCCCATTTACTCCGTATTTTTCTAATATTTCAAAGTCAGGTTTATCTTCACTAACTATTAGTAAATAGTTTTTATTTTTTAATCTATCTACTCTCCATAGTTTCCTTTTTCGTTCACTATTTTTAATTTCTTCTGGGAAGCTTTGTTCTACCCAATTATGAAAAGCACCTAAGTGATTTAATTCTTTTAATGCCAATCTATTTTCATAGTCTATTTCAACTCTTGATAAATACATCTTTCCTCCTAGAAATTGAAAGCATCATGCTCTTCACTTAATGTAACTACGTATCTTTTTTCTCCTCTGTATCCGAATCTTCTATTTTTTTGAGAAAAAGATTCTACTCTATCTTTTCTAAATTTACTTACGGATTCTTCTAATAAATCTCCGTCTATATAGACTTCTAAATCCACCTTACTCTTGTCTTTGAAATCTCTTTTATACCAGTTTCCTGCTTGCCAGCTTAGATTTTCTAAGCTCTCTATTACTCCTAAGTTTGTTTTGTCTAGTATAAAGTCTGGATTTATAGGATTAGATCTCTTGCCGAAGAATGTTTGGAAGTATGGATTTTTAAGACTTTGCTCGATTAGATCTATGAGATTATCTTCTCCACCTATTGCAACCACAAATATGGCATCTTCTAAATAGTATCTATTGGTTACATAGTTTCTTTCAAATCTTCCATCTGGTTTATATGCAGTGGCTATTTGATAGTCTCTTAGCAAATTCCCTCTTTGATCAACTCTTACCGCAAAGTCTAAATCATTTAATTTTTTTATTTTTTCATCTTCGTGTCTTCTATAACCGAAGCTCGCAGCTATCATACCTATTACCGCACTTTTAGAAGGATAGAAATCTGTATACCTGGTTTCAAATTTAGAGTCAGTTCCCCAGGACTGAAGTGGTCCTGCAAATTTCAATAATAGGGTTTTCAATCTATTCACCTTGACTTTCGTCTATGACTTCTTCTAATTTTTCTCCTAATTTTGATAGTATATCTTTCATGCTTTCTGCTTTTTCAAATTCATCTGATAGTTCTATTGCTCTGGTACTTAAAACGATTGTAAATAGTGGTTCTTCTACAAATTTTTCTACTTCTTTGTATTCCTTTGTAAGTTTTTTTATAGACTCCTCCACATACCCTTCTTTAGATCTAACTGGTTCTTCAAATGCACTTACTAAGCTTACTGGTCTATCACTTCTAATACTTACCATTATGAATTGTGGTAATGTTTGGTTTGCAAATGAATTTAACATTCCTGTTGGAAGTGAGTTTGAAAAAGCTTCTACAAAGGCTTTTAATGCGTTAATTGTAGATTCTTTATCTCCAACTTGATTTAAGAAATCATGCACTGCTACATTTGCGTATCTATACATGGTTGATGAATTAAACTCTATCGTTCCAAGCATACCTGCTCCAGCATTATCTTGTGGTGATAAGTCATCTACTGCAGTATAGAAATCAAATTCTGTTTGAATTTCATGGGTTGAAATTGAATGGGCTACTTGACAAGATGCGTCTTCATTTAAATATGGATCGTCTGCTACCATTCTTCCAAACAAAGCTATGTCTATGGCTGGGTTTGAATTAAAAATTTCTTGAATGGTCTTCTTATCTTTAACACCTTCAATAGCTGCTTCTGCAAGTTTTACAGCTTGAATTTCTCCTAGGAAAAAGAGTGCTCTTACTTTATTATCTTTAGTCTTTATTCCTCCTAGGTTGAATATTTCGTCAGCCATTTTTATTGCTTCTTCCATAGTTATAGAACTATCTATGTTGTTTATCTTTTCTGCAACGTATTCAACAACATTAAGAGATCTTATACCTACATTTGTTTGAGCAGTGTTCTTGTTGAAGTATTCTCTGATTGCTTTCTTCCATGATTGAGAGCTTACTCTTGCTCTTCTAGCTCCGCCATATTGGGCTGTCTTAGGGCTTCCAGTGTCGTCCCTATTGATATTTGATGGCGGCAAAGTTTGAACTGCGTGAATGTCCATAAAAATTCTTTTATTCATTTTCTTCTCCTTTTGAAATATTTTTACTATAGTATGCTCTTGACCAATTTAATCTTACTCTTTCATCGTATCCTCTTGCAAAATCATAGAGGTCCTTTGAAAGTTTAGGATAGTTAATCTTAACAATATCTTTTGAACCTTTTAATATTTTGATTAACTGTCTTAGGTGATTTGATAATTCTTCAAATGATTGTGAGGTTATCATTGCATTAAACCTTCTATCTAGTGATAAAAAGTTATCTTCTGTTCTAATTTCTGCTATCGATTCACCTACATTGTCCCATCCATCTTTCTTTTCCGTATTATTTACCGAATAAACTTCAGATTGTTGATGTATCGCATAAAGTTGTAAAGTTGTTAAGATGGCATTTTCTTCATAAGTTAGTTTACTGTATTTAGTGTAAAATTCTTCTGGAATAAACTGATACAGAAGCTTTATTCCTTCTAGATTTTCTGCCGATGGTCTACCCACAGAATTTCTAAGATTGGAAAGTGTTGCTTTGGTTTTTGATAGTTCTTTACTTTCTTCCAAACTAAAAATTATCTTGTTCGTTGTGGAATAAACGAGTTGTCTTTTACTTGGATTCTGCATATTCCTCCTCCTTTGTCTTTATTTTTTTATCTAAAAAGTATTTAAACCTGGAGTATGATTTTGCTAAATTTTTTATGCAACTTTCTGTTATAGGCTCATTTTTTCTTTTAACGATTATACCTTTATACTCTCTTGAACCAGACTTTAAGGCTATCTCTTCTGCTGATTTTAAAATTAGGCCTTTTACGATTTTTCTCCATTCGAATACTTTTTCTTCCTTTGATGATTTAATATCTATAGAGGAAATCCAATCTCTGAAAGGGTGGTCGATGATGTAGTACATTTCACTTATATTTTCATCTATAAAGGCGGTGCCTTTAAATCTTCTCATATCGCTTATGTCAGCTAGTAGATTTCTATATATTACGCTCACCGCAAATTTTGTTTCTTCGACCAAATCATACACAATATTATTCCAGCCATCATTTCTGTCGTCTGTTATTACAATTTCATGTATATCTAGCCTATCATATATCTCTCCCACTGGCATCCAAGACGTTGCATTACCATCGTCCTCCATTGATATAGCATTGATGGTAATAATTTTATCCCTTCCAATTATTTCAGAAATTTCTGAAAACCATCTTATTACTCCAGGGATTTGAACATTGTCTTCACCACTTCCTGCTAAAAATATATTTCCAAAGGATCTCCACATGGATTGATTAGAAATATGTTTTCTAGGTGTGAAACTATCTTTGTTAGGCCCCTGTTTATTTTCTCTATACACAGTCATCGGCTCAAGAAACATATCTCTATGGTCTATGTCTGGAACTTTTACCACCTGCATTTCAAATGGTTTTTCTACATCTGTTTCAGGATTTATATAGATTGCCCTACTCCAAGTGGTGTAAAGTTCTGCAATATTGTCAGGATCGTTTTTTACAAGATATCTATCTATGATTTCCTGTCCAGAATATTCCCAGCAAGGTTTCTGTTTCTTATAATAAAAATTATCTCTATTCCCAAGAATTGTATTTAACATAAGAGTTTCAAAGATATTGTCTCCTTCCAAGTATATCCCACCGATATCATATATCCACCCTTTTGAAGCTGTATACTTTTCTTTTCCAAAAATAACTTTGTCCGAAGTTCCTACATAACCTTGAAATGTTATTAGCCATCTTGCTATTTCATCTTCCGATAAAATTTCTTTGTTATTTTTGAGTTCATTTTTAGGTGAAAATAAAGCGATTTTATTTCCACTTTCAGATATTACCCTGTTCATAGTCTTACCTGATATGGTCGTCGGATTAGCTCTACTTATTTTATCCTCAGCGACTACATCAGAGGTGACTTGATAGAAAGGATATTTATCATCGAATAGATAAAATCTATCCCTCCATCTTTCTAAATAATCAAACATTATTTTTGAATATTTCTTTTCTTTCCAAAGATCTGACCAAGTAGATCCCAGTTCATACTTATAATCTTCACTATCCTCATCTTCTACCTCTTCAATCTGCATGAGTTTTTCATCTACTTCGAAAAATTCATAGGGATCTCCGTTCATTCCAAATCGTGAATACACTGTTTGAGGTATAGCAAGTAAAAATCTTAGCAATGCAAACTTTTGAGTTTCGGTATCTCCACCCAAAGCTAAATAACTACTAGCATTTTTAAAAAGTTCTAGTATTGACACTTTTTCGATGCTTCCTTTTTCATTTAAGATTACAGGTATCCACTTTTCATCCAGTAAATTATACTTTCCCATTTTTCACATCCTTTCATACATAAGCCCTAATTTTTCATCATACTTTAATCTAACTCCATCTAATAAAAACTCACCTTCCTCATCGAAAATTATTCCTAGACAACCTTTTAAAAAGGATTTGTCTTGCCAATTTCGTAAATATTTATTGTTGTAATTTTCTAAATTTAATATTAGCCTATCCACCTGAGTTGAAGAAAATGTAAGACCCGAAGGAATTCGAAGTGTGTGTTTTGAAATCTCTCTTAAAGTCTCTATATTTTCTAAATCCTTTGATAGATCTAGTTCATCACCGAATACACCGTACCCTTCATCCAATTTTTTAAGAGCTATAACTTCAACTGTCTCTTTTATATCACGAACTTGAGCATAGATTTGTTCTTCTGATTTTCCTGAAAAATCTTTAGATGTAGTGAACATCCCGATAAGATTATTCACATCAGTAAACCTACTCCTTTCATATGGCTCCCTAAGTTTAAATGTTTCAGCTCTCTGTTTTTTGTTTTTAGTATATGCTTCAAATTTATATTTGTAATCTTTGTAAATCGGCAGTAATTCTTCCTTAAGTTCAATTTCTGATTCTCCATATACTTTTTGAACTAATGGAGAAATATCTTCTGGTATATTAATTTTATCCGGTAAGAAATACTGAGTTCTGGTTAAATTATATCCATCATAAACTGCTATTGATTCTTTTTCAAAATCAAGGACATCTGATGTTCCAAGAACATAAAATTTTGGCTCCTTAAATATTTCTGGCCTTATATTTTTATGTCTATGTAGTCTTCCCATCCTTTGAATAAGTAGATCCATCGGAGCAAGATCAGAAATCATCACATCAAAATCAATATCTAGGGACTGTTCAATCACTTGAGTTCCAATTATTATTTTGAATTTTGGTCTGTCTTCAATCTTTCCACCGATAATCTTCATCAAATTCTTTTCTTTTTTTATTCTATCTGTGGCTATAAATGATGAGTGCAAAAGCTCCACATTTTCTTCGCCAAATTTAGAGATCAAGTCTTTTGCTATTTCTTGAGATTTCTTTACCGTATTTACAACTATCCCGATTACTCCACCTTCCTTAGATAAATCTTCAACGAGATTTAATAGATTTTCTGAATCTTCTCTTATAATCTCGATGGTCTTACTATGTTTAGTCTTAAATTCATCGAAAATTCTCACTTCTTCGCCATCTGTATATGTTATAAGTGGATAAGAATCAGTGTTTAAATTTGAAAGTTGTTTTTTTATTTCTATATTTTTAACTCTTTTACCGATTAGATAATTTTTTACAAGTTCCTTTCTTCTTTCTGAAGGAAGGGTTGCTGAAAGTATAATTATCGGTATATTGTAAGTTGCTGCCCACTTTATGGACTGATATAAGTAAGAAGCCATAAACGAATCATAGGAATGGACTTCATCTATAATTACTACTTTCTTGCTGAAACCGAGATGTCTTAAAAATAAGTGTTTCTGTTTAAGAGACATCATAAGAAAATTATCTACCGTTCCAACAACAAAATCATCGAGGGCAGAAGTTTTATTTCCAGAAAACCATTCATTTACAAATGTTCCTGGAGTAAAATCATCTTCGTAAATATTTCTTGAAAGATGTCTATAAATATCATTTAAAGAAGATTTCCCATGTTTAAGTCTAATAGGAAGCTTTTCTCCCATATCTTTAGAAATAGACTTTAACCACTTATCATTAATTCTTGGAAATATTCCATCACTTGTTGCTTGAGTTGGTAATCCGAAGAATAGCCCACTCTTGCCAAGCTTACAGGCAAGCTGTTCTGCTGCGATTAGTGATGCTTCTGTCTTGCCCATTCCCATAGGTGCTTCGAATATAATAATCCCTGGTTCATCTATTTGTTCGATAACATCAAACAAAACTTGTTGTTCATACCTCGGAGTATTAAAACCAAATCTTTTTTCATAAATCTTCGAAGCTTCATAAACATCTTCAGCAATCCAAGTATCAGACATCCTCCATTTATTAAATCCGTCGATAATTCTACCTTGAGGATTACAAGCACTTTCATCGTCTATTGGTATGAGAGGAAAATAATATTCGTTGCTTGCAATCCAGTCTGCCATGATTAAAAGGCCTGTCAGTAACATCTGTACCGGAACTGAAATCTCAGGAATATCTTCTACAGAACTGTATCCAGATTTTTTTAAAGCCCAATTAAATAATTCTTCTTGCGCCTTTTTAAATAAATTATCGCTACTGCAGTTCTCTTCACCGTAATAGTTTGCAGAGTATGAACTGAGTTGCAACTCGATATCTTCTAAAGAATTTACAGATTTTCCGTGATGACTCCCAACTATAGATGAAACATCTCTTTTCACACCAAATTTTTCTAATATTACTTGACCCGCAATAGAGTGATGGCTTTTATTTGCATTTGCTAGTTCTAAATTATGTATTCCTTTAAATCCACATCGTTCAAGTTTAATTAAAACTTCGCTATCTAAATCTTCAGAGTTTGTAAAGCTTTTTTTAGTTACAAAGTTAGCAGTTACTTTTCCAATGTCATGAACATAGGCTATAAATGTAGCAAGCTTCTTTCCATCTTCTTCACTTATTAAATTTTCTGTTATCATCTTCTTCTGACTATCATCAAGCCATAGCTCCCAAAGTCTTCCTATAATTCCTGCCGTGTCTTGAAGATGATCAATTACTGAGAGCCATTTTAAAGTTCCATCTCTGTCAGATTTTTTTGCCCAGAATTTTTTTGCAAGCATATTATCTCCCTTTTATTAAATTCAAAGTAATACGTTTCTAAAATCAATATACAACATTTAAAATATAATTGCAACTATAATTTTAAATTTTATAAAATATTTTTTGAGTAATAAAAAACCCGCTTATGCGGGCACTTGAGAATTGTCTACTATACAATCCAAAGTAATACAGGATCACACCTGCTCTGCAGGAATACAATTCTTCTTTTCATTATATCATTTTATAATTTCTTTATAAAGAACTCTAATAGCTTTGTTTTCATTCTTTTAACTTTAGTATTTCTAATAATATTAAACTTAAACTAGATATTTTTATTTTCGCAAATCTATATTAAATATAAAGATTTTAATTAAATTTTACTTTTCTTTTCCCAAAAAGTAATTGTCTATAATACCCTTTGTATATTCATAGAGCTTTGTAGAGATTTTTTTCATTGGTTCGATTCTTTTGTAGACTTGTTCTATTTTTATTCCGTGTTCTTCCCAGGATCCTCCACCTCTGTAGTAGTTGAGCATGATTGGTTGGAGTCTATCTATGGTATTTGCAAATAAGGAATCGTCGGTTTCTAGATTATCAAACTCGAAAAATAGATCCATAAATTCTTTTTTCTTTTCGTCGTCAAGGAGACCGAAGATTCTATGTGCTGCCTTTTTTTCTCTGTCTTCTTTGGTTTTATATCCTTCGTAGTCATAGGCGTAGGTATCCCCTGCATCTATTTCTACTATATCATGAATTAGAAGCATCTTTATTACTTTGGATTTATCGATCGGTCTGTCCGAATAATCTGCTAGTACGTCCGCCATAAGTGCCACATGAAATGAATGGGCTGCATCGGATTCGAACTTACCAGTTTCTATTACTTTCGTCTGTCTAAATACAGATTTCATTTTGTCAATTTCCACTATAAAATCTATTTGTTTTTGTAATTTTTCCATTATGTCCTCTAGATCAATTTTTAATTTCTTTGTCGACGCCTCTTGTCACTGCTGGTAATAATTGTTTCTTCCTAGATAGAAGTCCCTTTACTTCAAATACTTTTCTCTCATCTTCAGTATTTAATTCGCTTTTTATTCCATTATAAAAAGAAGATTCTATAAAAACTTTAGATGATTCATCCAATATATTTGTTACCATGGTTACAAATCCTGAAATATTTTTTTCTTCTACTGTCGATTTCATTATCCTTGAAATATCTTCTTTTAATTCATCCATAAATTCATCGTCCATGGTAAAGACTTGAGATATTAGGAAGTCGTACCCAGATATATTAAATTTCTTTTGATCTATATTTAATATTTCTTCTACGGTCTTTCCTTTTAATGATGTTCCTGCTTTAAACATTTCTTTTGCAAATTCTTTACTATCGATTCCACTGATTTCTTCTAAAATTTTAAGTATTTTCTTATCTGTTTCTGTAGTGGTTGGACTTTTAAAGAATAATGTGTCTGAAATTATCCCCGCCATAAGTATTCCAGCTATTTCCTTTGGCATATTTACAAGTCTTTCTAAATATATTTTAGAAACTATGGTTGCTGTACTTCCAACAGGCTCATTTCTAAAGTAGATAGGTTCGTTTGTTGGTACGGACTGTACTCTGTGATGATCTATTATTTCAAGTACATTTGCTGTTTCAATTCCATCGATAGATTGAGTCTTTTCGTTATGATCTACCAATATCAAATCATGTCCTTTTAGATTCAAAAGATTAAATCTTGAAATACTTCCTAGGACTTCATCTTTTCTATTTAGGACTGGATATTGACGAAATCTCGTCGATTTCATAATATTCTTTATTTCGGATACTTCTTGATCCTCATAGAAAGCTATTATTTCATCTTTTTTCATTATCTTATCTATGCTTGTTGCAAGTGGGATTAGCTTAGCTGCCCCTACAGTATCTAAGTCTGTTAAGATATATGAAACATTTTTTTCTTTTGCAAGCTTTTTTAAATCTTCTTCTAGATCTACACCGCCTACAAGTATCATAAGAGAAACTTCCATCTCTATGGCAGATTTTCTAGCTTTGTATCTATCTCCTACGATTACTACATCTCCAGGACTTATATATTTTCTTGCAAGATCTGTATCCATCGCATAGGCAGTTAGTTTTGTCTCTGGCTTTATGCCTTTGAAATTATTTTTTATAAGTTTACCGCTTAGTACTTTTGATAAACTTTCTAAATTTATATTACCTTCTAGATTATGTTCACTGGCAAACTTTAGATATCTATCCATGATGTCATACATGGTTACTAGTCCGACCATCTTCTTGTCCTTATCCACCACATATGCACTCTTATAATTCTTCTTTTGTAAAATATCTAGAGTATCAAAGATAGACGCATCTTCTTCTATTTCTATGGCATCGTCCATATTTATGTCTATCGCTCTTGGGAAAATATCTTCTTTTAACTCAGGAACTTCTACGTTGAAATAATCTAGTATAAATTTTGTTTCTAAATTTAATTCACCTAGTCTAATGGGCTCAGTCTTATTTCCTTCTATATTTTTTAAATATGAATAGGCTATACTTGAAACTATTGAGTCCGTATCAGGTTTTTTGTGTCCAGTTATATATATCATTACCAAAGACCTTTCGCTTTTTGTATATATGGATTAAGTCTTAATTCTTTTCCGATATCTGTTCCAGGTCCATGACCAGGATATACCTTTATATCTTTATCTAAATCGGAAAGTCTTAGAAGTGAATTCATCATTGCTTCTTCACTTCCCCCTGGTAGATCTACTCTTCCCATTGATGTGTAGAAAAGTGTGTCCCCAGAGAAAAGATCTTTGCCATTTAATAAGAAGCAACAACTTCCTTCTGTGTGACCTGGCGTATGAAGAACCTTGAAGTTCATTTCACCAACAGTTATTTCATCTCCATCTTTCAAAATACCATCTGGTGTAACATCTTTTACTTCCATGCCAAGCATAGGTCCAAAGTATTTTGAATTAGTCTCTAACATTTCTACATCTTCTGAAACTAAGTATACTGGCACATCTTTCTTTTGAACTATGTCATAGAGTCCACAAACATGATCCGGATGGGCATGAGTTAATAGAACCTTTTTTAAATTTAGTTGCAATTCATTTAATTTTTTTAGTATCGCTTTTGCGTTGTCTGCAGGATCTATTACAACCGCATTTTTTTCATCATCATAGACTATATAACAATTGGTTTGAAAAGGTCCAAGTATCATCTTTTCTATATTTATCATTTAAAACACCTTCTCTGAATCAAGTAAAATTGTAACCGGTCCGTTGTTTATAAGCGATACCTTCATATCTGCTCCATAGGACCCAGTTTCTATCTTTAGTTGTGAATTTTTAAGTTCTTCTATCATTTTTTCGTAAAGAGCTCTTCCTTCTTCGAATCCAGCTGCAGTTGAGTAAGATGGTCTATTGCCCTTTCTCACATCTCCATATAGAGTAAACTGACTGATTAGAAGTATGCTTCCTCCTACATCCATTATAGATTTATTCATTACTCCATTTTCATCATCATAGATTCTAAGATTTAATAATTTTCTCAGTATATAATTTAAGTCTTCAACAGTGTCGGTATCCTTTATACCAAGAAGAACGACCATTCCCCAGTCGATTTCCCCTATAGTTTCTCCATCTACCTTTACACTGGCTTCATAACTTCTTTGAACAACTGCTCTCATTATGCCTCCACTCTATAAACATCGTAAACATGTTTTATTTTCTTTATCTTTTCAATTAATTTTTCTAGTTCTTTTATAGATTTAATCTCAACAGTAAGGTCCACTATAAGCTCATGATCTTTCCCTTTTCTAGCGCTAAGTGATGAAAATTCGAGCTTAGAATCAGATATTTTATTTGCAATATCTGAAATAACTGTCGCCCTTTCAAAAGCCATAACTTCTATTTGAGCTGAGTAGAATCCTGATTCAGTTTGATTCCAAGAAACATCTACGATTCTATTTTCGTCAATTCCTTTTAAGTTAGGACAATCTGCCCTATGAACAGAAACTCCACGACCAATAGTTACATAACCTATGATGTCATCTCCAGGAACAGGGTTGCAACATTTTGCAAATCTTACCTTTACATCATCTATTCCATCAATAACAATTCCACCGCGTTTTGGTCTATTTGACCTTGTAGTTCCTATCTGTTCAGTTGGATCTTCTGTATCTTTATAAGTTCTCTTATATATGTCTACAAGTTTTGCAGTTACTTGATTTACAGAGATAGTCCCAAAACCAACCGCCGCATACATATCGTCGATAGTTGAGATATTTAATTTTGATCTTACTTCTTCAAGCCATTCATCCTTTAAAAATTCAAAAGGTTTATATCCTATCCTCTTAGCTTCATTTACAAGCATATCCCTGCCACGTTCAATATTTTTATCTCTGTCTTTAACTTTGAAATATTGTTGGATTTTCTTCTTAGCTTGAGGACTTTTAACTATATTTAACCAGTCAAGTGATGGTCCTGAGTTAGGGTTTGTAATTACACTTACAATGTCCCCACTCTTTAATTTATAGGTAAGTGGAACTATCCTTCCACTTATCTTTGCACCGACACAAGTGTTTCCTACTTGAGAGTGAATTCTATAAGCAAAGTCAATCGGAGTAGATCCTTCTGGCAAGTTCACCACATCACCATTAGGTGTGAATACAAATACTTCGTCTGCGAAGAAGTCAATCTTTAGCGTTTCCATGAAGTCATCTGCATCATTTACATCTTTTTGCCATTCTAAAAGCTGTCTTAGCCAAGTTAGGTTCTCGTCAAATGACGTTGATTTAGTAGCTCCTGATTTATATTTCCAATGAGCAGCAATACCGTATTCAGCAGTTTGATGCATTTCGTAAGTTCTGATTTGAACTTCAAAAGTTTCACCATTGCTGTCGATTACAGTTGTATGAAGTGACTGGTAGTTATTTGACTTAGGCATTGCAATATAGTCTTTAAATCTTCCTGGAATTGGTTTATAAAGATTGTGAACAGCACCAAGAACTCCGTAACAATCTTTGACTGTATCTACGAGCACTCTTACCGCTTGGAGATCATATATTTCATCAAAAGCCTTTTTCTTTATTACCATTTTTTTGTAAATTGAATAAAAGTTTTTTGGCCTTCCGTGAATATCTGCCTTTATACCAGCCTTTTCAACTTCAGCTTTAATTTCATCTATAAGCTTTTTGATTAGGTCTTCTCTCTCGTTACGTCTCTTGTTGACCATGTCTACCAATTTATAATAGTTGTCTGGATCCAAGTAACGAAGAGATAGATCTTCAAGTTCCCATTTAACTTTGCTCATACCTAGTCTATCCGCTATTGGCGCATAGATTTCTATGGTTTCATTTGCTTTTTCAATTTTCTTTTCTGGGGTCATATACTCGAGTGTTCTCATGTTATGAGTCCTGTCTGCAAGTTTAACTATGATTACTCTAATGTCTTTCGCCATAGCAAGAACCATTTTTCTTATATTTTCTGCTTGGTTTTCTTTTTTCGTCTTATAATTTAATTTTTTTAACTTCGTAACCCCATCTACTAGATCTGCAATCTCTTGACCGAATTCTTCTTTGATATCCTCATAAGTTACATCAGTATCTTCAACTACATCGTGTAAAAGACCAGCAACTATAGTAGGGGTATCCATATTCATATCTGCAAGTATAAGCGCTACGTTGAATGGATGGATGATGTAGTCCTCTCCAGAATTACGCTTTTGTCCCTTGTGATGTTTTTCTGCTAAATCAAAAGCCTCTTTGATTAGATCTAGGTTTGCGTGTTCATTATACGATTTTACTTTATCTAATAATACTTCTATCATAATTACTCCTAAGGTCTTACACTCTTTATGCTAAGTTGAAGAGTCGTGTTTCCCATAAATTTATTTACATCCACAGATGCAACCACATCTATAAATAGCTCTTTTTTATTTTGAAGAATATAGTTTAGCTGTTCTCCATCATATTTAGAGCTCATTAGCTTTTTAAAATTATCAAAAGTTTGAAAATATATACCTTCTACATAATTTTCTCCATCGGTAAAGGTAAATTTCAAAACATTTTTATTTTTTCCAAGTACATCAAGTCTAACAATTTTTAAGTTCTTAAATCCAAAGATTGGATCTTCATTTCCCTTTCCAAAAGGTTTAAGTCTCATAATTTCATCGTAAAAATCGAAATTAATATCTCTTAATGTAAGGCTATCATCTAAATAAATCGTCTTTACAAGATCCTCTCTCGTAAGATTTGAATTATTGTTTAAATCCTTTACAAAATCTCTTAATTTTTCCCTTTGAATAGTTAATCCGCAAGCCATTTGATGACCACCAAAAGCTGTAAGATATGATTTTATCTCTGATACTTTTGTGAACATATCATAGGCTTCAATACTTCTTCCAGAGCCTTTAAGTTCATCCTTGCCACTTAGTACAATGGTTGGTCTATAATATTTTTCCTTTATTCTTCCTGCAACGATTCCTGCCACTGCAGGATGTAGATCTTCATCTAGTACTACAAGCACCGGAAATTTCCTTTGCATTTCATGAGTTTCTATGAAGTCTATAGCTTTTTTAAACCCCTCTTCTGTGTAGCTTTGTCTAGTTGCATTTAGTTTTTTAAGCGATTCTACAATTTCAGTTCTCTTAGTAATGGAGTCTGACATAAATAACTCAACCCCAATATCTGCAGTTTCAATCCTGCCAGCAGAGTTAATCATAGGACCGATTAGAAATCCTATTGCAGATACATCTAACTCTTTTTGAAATCCTGAAAGCTTAACAATATCATCGAACCCTGAAATAGTACTACTATTTAAAATTTCCAGTCCGTACTTTACGAATATTCTGTTCTCTCCCACCAAGTTCATCATGTCACAAATAGTTGCAACAGCCACATATGGAAGTAGAGCTTTTTCCTTTTCTTCATCAATACCTTGAATTTTATATAGATAGGATATAAGTTTAAAGGCAACTCCAGCTCCACATAATTCTTTGAATGGATATTCACAGTCAGATCTCTTGGGATTTAGTACCGCATCTGCTGCCGGGATACTGTCCTTGCCATCAATCTTTGGTACTTCGTGGTGATCTGTAACTATTACATCCATTCCCAGTGATTTTGCATATTTAACCGAATCATTTGCCGCAATTCCATTGTCACAAGTTATAATTAGAGAAACATCTTTTTCTTTTAATTCATCTACGATATTATTATTTATTCCATATCCTTCTTCTCTTTCTGGAATTCTATAGATTGGATTCATACCAAGAGTTTGAAGCCCTTTTAAAAGAATAACCGTACTCATGACTCCATCTACATCATAATCTCCAACTATGGCAATATTTTTACCGCTACTTTTTGCAGACAATACTATATTCCCAGCTATTATCATGTTCCTCATCTTTAGAGGAGTTTCTAAGTCATCATAATCTATATTTAAAAAATGCTCTGCCTCTTCGTTAGTTACTATTCCCCTCTTAGAAAGGAGATTGGCAGTGGTCTTAGTTATATTTAATTTTTCTATATCTAAAGAATTTTCTTTATTTCCTTTTAATATCCAACGTTCCATATTTCACCTATAATTAAGTATTTTATCATATTTTAGCACATTTTTCGATAAATGGTGATAATTAGCATTTATTATGCTCTTTCAAAGGATGAAAAATAAATTTTTAAAATTATACAAAATAAAAAACCTCATTAAGAGGTTTAGTTATTTCTATATTTATATTTTAAATATGATTTTAAATTTTCTGTAGCTATTGCTCTATGAGATATTTTATTCTTCTCTTCTTCACCTAGCTCAGCAAAGGTTTTGTCGTATCCATTTGGAATAAATACACTATCGTAGCCGAAACCTTCTTCGCCTCTTTCTTCATAGGCGATGGTGCCGTCAATTCTACCACTAAAGAGTTTTATTTCTTTACTTGGTTCTACTAAGGCAATTGAAGTTTGGAAGTAAGCGCTTCTGTCTTCTTTGTCTTGTAATTTTTCTAAAATCTTTTCTATATTTTTCTTGTCATCGTGATCGCCGCAGTATCTAGCAGAATGCACTCCTGGCTCTCCATTTAGTGCATTTACAAATAAGCCTGTATCATCAGAAATGACATTTTTATATCCGACCAATTTTGAAATTTCTTCAGCTTTTTTTCTAGCATTTCCTTCAAGGGTCTCTTGATCTTCATCCACTTGTAAATCTTGTAGACCTACATCTGATTTAGATTCAACGATTAAATCTATATCGGATAAAATAGATTCCATCTCTTTTATCTTGTGAACATTATCTGTCGAAAGCACCAAGTAATTATTAGAAGGTACTGTATCCTCAACTATTTTCATAATTTCATCTATAGTTTCTTCTGATAATTTTACAAGTTCATCAAGCTCTTTTATTTTTAAAGGAGATTTTTCTGATGTGCCTTGTATTTCAATAATGTTATGGTCTTCGTCCATGACGATATTCATATCTACATCGGCTTTAGAGTCGTCATTGAAATCTAAATCAACCATTAATCTTCCATAAACTTTTCCAAGTGATATTGCAGCTACCTTTCTTTTAATTGGATTAGCAAAGATTAATTTTTCTTTTAAATATTTATTTACAGCAAGTTTTAATGCTACAAATCCTCCTGTTACAGAAAGAGTTCTAGTACCACCATCAGCGGAAATTACATCACAATCAATCCATATGGTTCTCTCTCCTATTAGGGTTAAATCTATCGCCGATCTTAATGATCTACCTATAAGCCTTTGAATTTCTTGGCTTCTTCCGTCAATCTTACCTCTAGAGATATCTCTTGGTTTTCTTCTTTGAGTTGAACCTGGTATCATGGAATATTCTGCGCTGAGCCAACCAACTCCTTGTCCTTTTAAAAAGAATGGAACTTTGTCTTCAATCATCGCAGTTACAATTATCTTTGTGTTCCCCATCTCTACTAGACAAGATCCATCTGGACCGCTCAAGTAGTTTGGAGTTATTTTTAAATCTCTTATCTTGTTAAACTCTCTATCTCTCATCAGATTCCATCCTGTAATTCATCACATATTCTTGTACTCCTCTTACGATTGCATCTGCCATAGTATCTAAGTAGGAGCTGTCGGTTATTTTTTCCATATCTTCACTATTTGTTACAAATCCCAATTCACATAGTGCAGCAACTGTTTTGGTTTTATTTAAAACGATTAAATCCGCTCTATTTTTAACTCCTCTGTTTACTGCTCCTGTACTATCTATAAGCTCTTTGAGGATTGCTTTTGCCATATGAACCTGTTCAGATTTTTTTATAATAATATTTTTTTCTGAACCATAAAGTACTTCAATCCCTTTTGATGTACTACTATTGGAAGCATTAAAGTGAATAGATAAGAATATATCTGCATCACTAGTGTTTGATATTCTTGCTCTGTCCAAAAGCTTTATATATTCATCTTCTGTCCTTGTAAGGATAACATCATAACCAAGCATCAAAAATCTTTCATTAAGTCTATTTATCATATCAAGGGTAAGTGTTTTTTCCATAACTGACTTATCTATAGTACTTATTGCACCTGAATCTGTCCCGCCATGACCCGCATCTAATACTATCTTAATCTTTTCACCATTTTGAACGAATCCCTTAGTGATTTTTCTTTTCTTTGGATCTATTTTGTATTCCTCTTCTTTAAGCCCAGCTCTTTCATAAATCTTGTTTTTCTTATTATTTTGAGCATTCTTTGTTTCTTTTTTTTCAGATTGTGATTGGAACTGAACTCCTGAATTGCTATTCTTCTTGCTGTTTTCGTTTTTTAAATCTTCATCACTAATAATTGTCTCTGTTTTAATTACCGTCGAGCTTATATTCTCTCCAGTAGTTATAAGTGCTGTAGAAGTTTTTTCGTCCCAAGAAACATTATATCCCAAAGTTTCTGAGACAAATCTAAGTGGAATCATAGTCTTGGTTTCAACTCTAGGAGAATTATATAGAGCAAGCTTAGGAATTTGATCCTTGTCAACTATATTTTTCTTACCATCGACATATGTGACATCTGAATTTATTTTAAGAACTATAGTTTTTTCGCCGAACTTAATCTCAACGGTCATGTTGTCTCCGTCCCAATTAACCTCTGCTCCCAGTCCTTCCGTAAGCTCTCTAACAGGGACAAAAGTCCTTCCACTAGTTACATATGGACTGAAGTCAGATTTAATAGGACTTCCATTTACAAGTACATTCGCATCCAAAACTTTTACATCTTTTTTATCTATCTTTACACTGCTTAGCGCATAGGCTGGCACTATTAATACCAATAATATTATTGCAACAAATATTTTTCTCATACTACCTCCTAATTCATTATACCACTTTGTAAAGTTCATCAGGAGAAGGTTCTGCAATGTCAAATTTTTCTCCGTTTTTATTCATAACTATACCAGTTTCAACTAAACTTCCTATATCAGTAAATAGTAGTCCCACATTTTTCGCTTCATCAATTAGTCTTTCACTGTCTTCCCTATCTACGATTATCATCATAGATCCTGATGAAATAAATCTAAGTGGGTTTAAATTAAAACCTTTGGTAAGTTTTTTCGTAACATCTGTTATAGGTATATCTTCAAAGTTTATTTCTGCACCAAATCCAAGGTTGGTCGCCATCTCCCATACAGCTCCTAACACTCCGCCTTCTGTTATGTCGTGAAGTGCTCTAACTCTAAATTTTCTTGATACTAGAGATTCTTCTTTTACAGATAGAAGCTTGGAATAGGATTTAGCTTCATTTAATTCATCTTCATTTAAATATTTTGAACTTTCTAATTCAAAGTCGTGGGCTATTATTGATGTACCTTCTAATGCAACATGCTTTGACACTAGAATTCTATCTCCAATCTTTGCAGATTTTCTATTTGGAAGAATTCTATCCTTGGTCTTTGCCAATACTGTTGTAGTTATTACAACTGTATTTACAACATCTGTTACTTCAGTATGGCCTCCAATAATATTTACTCCAATCTTGTCACAAGCAGATTGAGCGTCAATCATTATCTCTTCAATTTCATTCTTCGTCGTCTTTGCCGGTAATAGAACGGACATCAAAAGTCCCACCGGTTCAGCAAGTAGACAGTATGCGTCATTGCAAGCCACATTTACTGCAAGTGAACCTATATTTTTGCTCGCTCCAGTTATTGGATCAACTGAAGTGACAAGGAGCTCATCTCCTAAATCCACAACAGCACAGTCACTTCCAATTTCAGAAGCTTCTAAAACTTCTTTTCTATTTAGTGTAAGATTATTAAAAATTAATTTTTTTAAGTCGTTATTAGAGATTTTACCTATTTTCATTTTTCCTCCAAGTTGATTGTAAAGTAGTAGACGTCTTTTTTCTCATAATCTATTCTAGGGTTATAATCTTTTAGATAATCTTCAATAATTTTTATTGTAGGTTCATCTTTTGCAAGACCAGAAATGACTATTTTTTGTTCGTCGGCTTTTATTGATGTGATGAGTATATCATTTTCATTTAATTTTTTTAATTTCTCAAGTATTTTTTCAAATTTTTCAGAAAAATCTGCTTTTTCATTTGTATTTTCTGAACTGTCTTCAGAAATATTTTCATTTTTTATATTTTCTAAATCTATTGAATCCAACTCTTCTTTTAAACTTTCAATCTTATTTTCATTAATACTTAGTTTATCCGATTTGGATTTGTAAATTATAAAGCTAGATAATAAAAATGCAAAACATAATAGTATATATCCTAGTTTCTTGAAATTAAATGACTTTAAATTCGTCTTCTTTGTGCTAGTTTTAACTTTAGAAAAATCAATGCTCTCTACACTGAAGTCTCCTAATTGTTCTTCCAAAATTTTTTGATCAAATTCAAAATAATCATTTAAAAATATTTTGCCTACATTATTATTTGTAGCAATATTTTTTAAATCGTTTAGAAACTCACTTACTATGAAGTCGTATCCCATAAAAAAATCCTGTAAATCTACAGACTCTCTATAAAAAGATGGATTTTTTATTTCATGGAAGTACTTTTCATCGATATCATAATCTTTTTTAAGAGTTACTAAATTATTTAAATCAATATTTTTAATCTTGTCAATGGAGCCATTTTTAATGATAATATCTGCACTTCTTCTACCGACAAACACATAGGTACCATCGGAATTTTCTTCTACAAAGGTAGTAATAGGATATACATTTCTTAAATTTAAATCTAATTTATCAAATATTTTACGAACTTTTTCAAAATCTTCTAAATAGATGGCAGAGACAGAATATTTTCCATCATTAAACTTTTCAACCATTGGGATGACCTGATCCTCAGTTTCGAAATATTCCTTGCTTTCAATTTGAAGCATGGACTCAAGATCTGACTCGGATAGATTTGGTAGTTCTAAAGTTTTATGAATATATGATTTCATAAAGTAGACATAGGTATCCGTGCCACTTTTTATCTCTCTATTTTCTATCTCTTTTTTTAGAATGTATAGAAGATAATTTTCATCCGTTATCCTTCCGTTATATAGAACTGATTCATCAACTATTATTCTCGTTGTATTTTCGTTGTAATTTAAATATATTAAATTTTCGTCTAAAAATATGTTTACAATTTGCAAAGTAAAACTCCTAATATGGTTGTTACTATAAATGGTCCAAATGGTATGTAATCTTTTATATCTTTTATTTTAAATAAAATAAGCACTATTGCAACTACTGCGCCAAGTAAAAATGTGTATGTAAAATTATATAGAGCATCAATTATTCCACTAGAAACAATTCCTAATGGAATAGAAAGTAGTGCGTCTCCTGAACCCATAGCTCCAGTTATTTTATAGATTGCATAAAAAACAACAGCTAAAAAACACATTGATTTAATAGCATCAAAAGTAAAATTATTATTAGTAACTCTAAAATTAATTAACAAAAATGTGAGCGTCATCGTGTCAATATCATAAATGTCCATGTACTTCAAATCTGTAATTGCAATTAGAAAACAAAATGAAAAAATAATTAAAAATATAAAAAGATTAAAATTAAATCCAAACTTTAAAAATCCAAGCACAAATCCAATTCCTGAAATAACTTCAAAAATCGGATAGAGTGGATCTATTTTCTTATTGCAACATGAGGATTTTCCCCTTAAAAGAAAATATGAAATTATCGGAATATTATCCACTACTTTCAAAGTTTTATTACAATGATCGCAACGGCTTCTCCCAAAAATAAAATTTTTATTATTATTTCTTCTAATGGAAACTAGCGTTAGAAATGATCCTACACATGCTCCAATAATAAACATTAAAATATAAATCATTGCGGAACTATTTTTCCATTTTCAAATTTTACTGGTCCTGGTGTTACTACTATATTTTTATTTGCATCAACGCTCACTGAAAAGTCTGATCCGTCATATGCTTTTGGTATTTTTGAATCCATGTAACCCTCTAAATCAGTTAAAGCTACTGAATTTGCTTCTGGATGTTCTACTAAGTATGTGGCAGCTGCCTGTTTTATAACTTCAACATTGGTATTGTGGGCTGCTGCTTTCGCCTTTTCTTGAGTGTGCATATATTTCGGAATTGCAATTGATGCAAGCAGTGCAAGTATTGCTATTACAACTATTAATTCAATTAATGTAAATCCTTTTTTCTTTTTCATTTCTTCCCCCTAAATAAAATTTACTATATCAAACATTGGAAGTGCTACTGAAATTACTATAATTCCTACCACTACTGCTAGAATAAGTATTACTATTGGTTCAAAGTATGAAACCATCTTCTTTAGATGAATTTTTAAATTTTCTCTGTAGTAGGTAGATAATTCTCCTACAACTGAATCTAAAGATGATGACATCTCAGCAACTTCTATAATTTCTAAAAATAATTTATCGAAGTACCTGTCCATTTTTAAGGATGTTGAAATACTCATTCCAGAACTTATATTTGTAAGTACATTTTCAAAAATCTCTTTTAAATATTCATTTGAAAACGAATCTCTAATCATAACCAGTGCTCTTTGCGGCTTAACTCCAGATGATAAAAGCGCATCTAAGGATGAAACAAATCTCTCTGTGTAGTAAATCTTGCCCGTTTTTGTTCTGGCGATAAATCTATCGAAAATTATTCTTTTCTTAATTCCAAAATAATAATATATCGAAATTCCTATTAAAACTAAAAGTATGCCTATGTAAAAAAAGTTTTGTCTTATAAAATTTGAACTATTTACAACAATTTTTGTAATTAAAGGAAGTTCTATATCTCTGCTAGCGTACAAACCAACAAATGTTGGCACCACAAATAGTATTAGAAAGTTCACCACAAGCATGGTTGTGAAGATCAAAATTATTGGATATATTAGTGATTTCTTGACTTCCTGCCTAATATTTTCAAGCTCCTGCAAGTAATCTGCCATATTTGTAAAGGTCTCTTCAAGATTTTCTGATTCTTCAGCAATCTTAATACTAGAGATCACAAATTTAGAAAAAATCATCGAGTCTTCAAATATTTCTCCTAGACTTTCTCCCATCTTAAGCCTCTTTTCTACATTTGAAAAGAACTCATACTTTTTGCCATCGCTACTATTCTTTAAAAGAACGAATGCACCATATAGATCTATTCCTGATCTTAGCATTATTGATATTTCTTTAAATAAAAGAGGTATCTCTCCTTCTTTAAATGTTCCTTTAAAGCTCGCTTCTTCTAATACTTCTTCAATTTTAACAACTTTATATCCTCTGGATTTTAGCTTTTGAATGGCGATTTCTCTACTTGAATCTATTAAAACTCCATTCACAATCTTTTCCGAGGGATCTATGGCTCTATATTTAAATTTCATTTTAATGGAATATATTCTTCTTTACTTCTTCAACTGAAGTTGTGTAATTTTCTACCAATTTTAAAAGACTTTTCTTTAGAGTAACTAGTCCTTTCTTTTCAGCGACTTCTCGTATTTTATTTATGTCTTCACCTTTGTAAAACATGCTTTCTAATTCATCGTCATAGTCTAGTATTTCAAATACAGAAGTTCTGTTTAAATATCCATCTTTACACATCGGACATCCAACTGGAATTGCATGATCCATTTCCCTGTCAAATACATCGACGTATTCGTGAACTATTTTCTTACAATGAGGACAGAGAAATCTCACGAGTCTTTGTGAAACCACTCCTATTAGTCCTGCATTTACTTCATAGATTGGCACTCCCATCTCAACTAATCTGGTAACTGCTCCTATTGCATCCCTTGTATGAAGTGTTGAGAGAACTAAGTGACCTGTTATAGCTGCCCTTAAGGCAACTTTTGCAGTTTCTAGCGAACGAATCTCTCCCACCATTACCTTGTCCGGGTCTTGTCTTAAAATTGCTTTAAGTCCAGTTTCAAAATTAAGCCCAGACTGTTCATTTACTTGAACTTGGTTTATTCCCTCAACTTTGTATTCTACTGGATCTTCAACTGTAATTATGTTAAGCTTTGGATTTTTTATGTATTCCAAAATTGTATAAAGTGTAGAAGTTTTTCCCGATCCTGTAGGCCCTACTAATAGAATTAAACCTGATGGCTGTCCTATAAGTTTAATAAGTTTATCCCTATCGCTACCATCTATACCAATTCCATCAAATGTAAAATCTACCTTCAACTTATCCAAAATTCTTAGAACGATCTTTTCTCCATAGACCGTTGGAATGGTTGACACTCTTATATCAGTTGAAAATTTTTCGTTCTTATAGGTAAATCTTCCATCCTGCGGTAGAGATTTCTTAGCAATGTCCAGATTTGATAAAACTTTTATACGCATGATTACTTGGTTGTAGAGATCTTTTTGTATCTCAGAAATATCGGAAAGAATTGAATCCATCCTTATTCTTATAACTGCAGATTTTTCTCTAGGATCGAAATGAATGTCGGATGCCTTCTTTGTTATTGAATATGTAATTATCTTATCCAAAAGTTTGGATACAGGGCTTTTTATATTTTCAAAATAATATCTATCTTCTTCAGATTTTACTTCTATACTCTTTACAAAATCTTCAATTTCAGAGATTTCATCATAGAATTTATCTCTTAGCTCTTCTAACTCCGCTTCATTTACTGGAATAAATTTAGATTTTAATCCAAAACTATTTTCTAAAATCTTATCATTGAAGCTTACACCTTCAAGTATATAAAAGGTTGCCTCATTCCCAAGAACACTTTTGGGAACAAGGCTATATTTTTCTGAATAATCTTTATTTATTATCTTTTTTAATCTTTCTATTTCCATTTATCTCATTTTTGAAAGTTACAGTCCTTGTTTGGACATCTCAATACTACACCACTTCTAGTTCTAACCTTGGTCAAATTTTCTCCGCATTTTGGACATTTTTCTTCCACCGGTTCATCCCAGGATACGAAATCACAATCAGGATATCTTGAACAGCCGAAGAATTTACGGCCTTTTTTAGATCTCTTTACAACTATGTCACCCTTATTACACTTTGGACATTTAACTCCGATTTTTTCTAAAAGAGGTTTGGTATTTTTACATTCTGGCCAGCCTGGGCATGCTAAAAATTTTCCAAATCTGCCCATTTTGATGACCATTTTTCTACCGCATTTTTCACAGACTTCATCTGTCTCTTGATCTCTTATATCTATCTTTTCCAGATCCTTATCCGCTACTTTTAGATCATCTTCAATATCTTTATAGAACTCTCTTACTATTTCTTTCCAGAACATATCTCCTTCCGCAATTTTATCCAGTCCTGTTTCAAGTTTTGCGGTGAAGTTTTCATCCACCAAGTCTTTGAAGTATTTTTTCATGACATTGTTGACAGTTTCACCGAGTTCTGTCGGTACAAACTTCTTATCTTCAATAACTACATAGTACCTAGATAGAATGGTAGAAATTGTAGGCGCATATGTTGATGGTCTTCCTATTCCTAAATCTTCAAGCAGTTTAATTAAGGTCGCTTCTGAATATCTAGCTGGCGGTTGTGTATAATGTTTTTCTTCTTTGCAAGAAGTTGTCTTTATGATTTCATTTTTTTCTAAAGATGGAAGAATCGTATCTTTTTCAATGGCATAGTTGTAAACTTTTAAAAATCCATCGAACACGATAGTTGAGCCTTTTGCTTTAAATAAATTGTCATTTGATGCTATGTCAATAATTTGATTTTCATATATTGCAGGACTCATAAATGATGCTACAAATCTCTTCCAAATCAAACTATAAAGTTTATATTCATCGCGAGAAAGCGAATCTTTTATGCTCTCTGGAGTCCTTGTGACATCGGTTGGTCTTATACATTCGTGAGCATCTTGTACATTGTCCTTTGATTTAACGCTTCTATGGCCTTTTAGATACTTGCTTCCGTATTCAGAATTTATAAATAAAAATGCATTGTCTTCTGCTTCTTTAGAAACTCTTGTTGAGTCGGTTCTCATATAAGTTATAAGTCCCACTTCTCCCACCTTTGGAAGGTATATTCCTTCATAGAGTTTCTGTGCAACCATCATTGTCTTCTTCGTTGAGAAGCTTAATCTCGTTGAGGCTTGTTGCTGCATGGTAGAAGTTGTAAATGGAGGTTGAGATGCTCTTGTTCTATCTGATTTAGATATTTCTAAAACTTTAAAATTATTTAAATCAACTGAGTCTATAATTTCTTTTGCTTGTTTTTCTGATGTAATTTTGTCTTTTTTCGCTTTTCCATTTTCAATTTTTCCATAGTATTCAGAATTAAAAGTCTTTCTGCTCTTTAAATGGCTAGCTTCTATGGTGAAATATAGTTCAGGAATAAACTCTCTGATTTCATCTTCTCTGTCGCAAATTAGTTTTAGTACCACCGATTGGACACGTCCTGCTGAAAGTCCACTCTTAATCTTCTTCCATAAAAACGGTGAAATGTTGTAACCCGCAAGCCTATCAAGCACTCTTCTAGCCTGTTGTGCATCAACAAGGTTCATGTCTATTGACTTTGGTTCTTTGATTGCTCCCTTAACTTTATCTTTTGTTATTTCATTAAAGGTTACCCTCACCTTATCTTTTGGATTTAAATCAAGTATGTGAGATAGATGCCAAGAGATAGCTTCCCCCTCTCTATCCGGGTCAGTTGCCAAAAATATTTTTGAAGCGTCCTTTGCATCCTTTTTCAATTCTTTAATTAATGGCCCCTTTCCCCTAATGTTTATATACTTAGGTTCGAAGTCATTTTCAATGTCGATTCCCATAGTTGATTTAGGTAAATCTCTAATATGTCCTATTGAGGCTACTACTTTATAATTAGAACCCAACATTTTCTTTATTGTTTTTGCCTTTGTAGGTGATTCTACTATAACTAAATTCTTTGCCATAATTCTCCTTACTTACTCATGAATCTTCCCATAGATTCTTCCATTATTACACCTTTTATTTCCAGTACTGTAAGTATTCCACTTACTTGGGATACGCTAAAGTTTGTATTTTGAACGATACTATCCACATCGTTTTTACCTTTAACGATTAAATCATATACTATGAGCTCATCTTCACCGAGCTCTGTTCTCATTTTTTTATTCTTTTTGTCTAAACATTCTTCTTGTAATTTGTAGATATTTTCTACTATGTCTCCAACTTCTAGAGCTATAATGGCGCCGTCTCTTATAAGTTTGTTGGTTCCTTCAGAATAAACAGAATTTATATTTCCAGGCACAGCAAAAACTTCTTTGCCCTGCTCTGCTCCAACTCTTGCTGTTATAAGAGATCCACTTCTATCCTTTGCTTCCACTACGATTACTCCATCTGAAAGTCCAGAAATAATTCTGTTTCTCAGAGGAAATCTATAGGGCATCGGTCCTGAAGTCGGTGGAAATTCACTAATTATTAGTCCTTTTTCTCTAACTTCTTCATAGATTTTTCTATTCTTGCTCGGATAACAAATATCCACCCCTGTGCCTAGTACACAGGTAGTCCTTGCTCCATATTTAAGAGCGGTTTTGTGGGCGATGCTGTCGATTCCATAAGCCATTCCACTTACTATCTCAACTCCAAGCTCACATAGGTCTGATGCAAACTTTTCGGTTACATATGCACCATACTCTGTATGATTTCTCGCACCGACTATCGCTATCTTTATGGTTTCTTCGTTGAAACTTCCCATGTAGTATAGAACAGCTGGAGAATTTTCAATAAGTTTTAGGCTTACCGGATACATCTCGTCATTATAGGTTATGACTTTGATTCCATGTTTGT
This sequence comes from Peptoniphilus sp. BV3AC2, assembly GCF_000478945.1. Classification (NCBI taxonomy): domain Bacteria; kingdom Bacillati; phylum Bacillota; class Tissierellia; order Tissierellales; family Peptoniphilaceae; genus Peptoniphilus; species Peptoniphilus sp. BV3AC2. The sequence goes on from NZ_AWXD01000028.1 coordinate 35,199, forward strand.
CATTGTATTCGTATAACTTTTTAAGCAGATCTTCATCATAATCTTTTAGCTTTTGAAATGTCGCCTTTTGAACCAAACTCTTTAGCTCTATATTATTAGTTATATCTTTTAGATCATCTGCTGTCAAATTATTATCTGAAAAAAACTCGTCTATTATTAAAATTTCACTATTGGATATTCCCTTTGCATTCAAATATACAAGCATTTCATCGTAGTTCATTACTTACTCCAATATTTTCCGTCGATAGTTCTATATCTTATAGCTTCTAGTAGGTGCATCTCTTTGATATTTTCTGATGAATCAAGATCTGCGATAGTTCTCGCTATCTTTAAAATCTTGTTGTAGGTTCTCGCTGAGAATCCATATTTTTTAAAACTAAGCGCCATTAGCTTTTCACAAGCTGAGTCTAGCTTACAGTATTTTCTAATTTTATTATCAGGCAAATCGCCATTTAGTTTGAAACTTTCCTTTGCATATCTCTCTTCTTGTAATTGTCTAGCACGAAGAACAGAATTTCTAAGAGTTTCAGAATCAAGTCCAGATGCCTCATCAGAAATATCTTCATACTTAACTTCTGATACTTCTATGTGCATATCAATTCTATCGAGAAGAGGATGAGATACTTTAGAAAGATATCTATCTATTTGAGGTCTCGTACAATTACACTCATGAAGTTTTGAACCATGGTATCCACATGGACACGGATTAAGTGCAGCGATTAAGATAAAGTCTGCAGGATAAGTAAGTGTCGCAGTCGCTCGGCTTATGTGAATTGTCTTTGATTCAAGCGGTTCTCTTAAAACTTCCAGAACATTCTTTTGAAACTCTGGTAGCTCATCCAAGAATAATACTCCTCTGTGAGCCAGTGATATTTCTCCTGGTTTTGGTATGGATCCTCCGCCGATTAAACTTACTGCTGATGCGGTATGATGGGGAGATCTAAATGGCGGCGTTGTGATGAGTGCTCCTTCTTTTAAAAGTCCTGACACGGAATATATTTTAGAAACTTCTATTGCCTCTTCAAATGAAAGTTTCGGTAGTATGGTCGGAAATCTCTTGGCTGCCATGGTTTTACCTGAACCCGGTGTGCCCACCATGAGCACATTGGTTCTCGATGCGGCAGATATTTCAAAGAGTCTCTTCACCTTTTCTTGACCTTTTAAATCTTTGAAATCAAGATCATAGGTTACTTGTTCTTCCGATCTATTACCTACCATTCTCTTTAATGTTCCCGTTCCTTTTACGAATTCCACAACTTCCGTCAAGTTTTTCGCCGGATATATTTCAATATCTGATACTACAGAACATTCATTTCTATTGGCATATGGAACTATAAATTTGGTAAATCCTTCTTCTCTCATGGAAATAACCATAGGAAGCACTCCTTTTACAGAATTTATACTTCCATCTAGTGCTAGTTCTCCTATAAATATAATATCTTTTGGATCTTCGTCTACTTCATCGTTTGCGCAAAGAAGTGACATAGCTATAGCAAGGTCTAATGCAGATCCATCCTTTTTTATTGCAGCTGGAGCTAAATTCACCGTTACTCTTTCGTTTGGAAATGAGTATCCTGAATTGGTTATAGCAGATCTTACCCTTTCACCAGATTCTTTTACTGCCGTATCCGCAAGTCCTACAATGGTTAATTTTGGAATATTCCTAACTATATCTGCTTCTACATTTACAAGAGTTCCCTCTAGTCCTAGAAGTGTTACCGTCTTTACTTTTGCATACATATTCTACCTCAACTTAAAATAAATGCATCTTTGTTATGTACTATCTTCTTCTCATCTAAATATACTTCTACTACATCGAATCTAACTTTTATATTTTGGAGCTTTTTGTCATATATATACTTCATTGCTCCTCTAATTATCCTACTTTGTTTATTTTTATTTACCGCTTCAGATGGTCTTCCGTAGCTTGAGTTCTTCCTCGACTTAACCTCTACAAAAACGATTTCAGTACTGCTCTTACAGATTATATCGATTTCAAAACCGATGCCTCTATAATTTCTCTCAAGAATATTATATCCATTTTCTTCTAGAAATTTAGCCGCAATGTCCTCTCCAATGTCGCCAAATACCTTTGTATTCATTTCCAATTCTCCATATTTTTTAGAAAAGATTTTCTATGATGTGGCGTTGGACCTTTTTCAAGTAATATTTCCCTGTGTTTTTTCGTTCCGTATCCCTTATGTCTTTCAATTTCATATCCTGGATATTCCTTAGCCCATTTCTCACAAAGTCTATCTCTATATACCTTTGCAACTATTGATGCACAGGCGATGGAATATACTTTTTCATCCCCTTTTACTATGGATTCCTGTGGTATATCAGTCTCCAAATGTTCCGCATCTATTAAGAGTACATTCGGGTCCACTTTTGTACCATCCTTTGCTCTTAAGTTTTGCACCGCTAGTAACATAGCAAGATGGGTTGCCATCTTTATATTTATTTTATCAATGGTGACAGAGTCCATGATTCCAATTCCGTATGCGACACATGAACTAAGAATCTTGTCATATAACTCAGCTCTTCTTAATTCAGTTAGTTTTTTAGAATCATTTACTCCTGGGATCCTAGTCTTTGGCATGATGACAGCAGCAGCAACCACATCTCCGAAGAGACATCCCCTTCCCACTTCATCGATACCGCAGACCAAGTCCAAACCCTTGTCATAATAGTTTTTTTCTATTTCAATCATTTTTTTCTAGTGTAATTCTGCCGAGAATTCCCTTTCTAAATTCGTCTAATATAATGGAGGATACTTTGTTGTAATCGACTTCTGCCCCTCTTAAAATGGCGCCCCTCTTCCTTGCGATGTTTTCCATCACTTCGAGAGGATCCTCTGTCGCTTCTATTTTGTATCTGTTTTCTAAAATAGTTTTATCTAGCTTAAGTGTGTATTTTATAAATTCAAACGCCAATGTCTCTATGTCCATGATTTCATCTTTGATTGCACCAGTCCAAGCAAGATGGATCTGTGCTTCTTTATCAAGTTTATGCCATAACACACCTGGCGTATCCAAAAGGTGTAGGTCATCATTTATTCTGATCCATTGGTTGGTCTTTGTAACTCCTGGACGATTACCAACTTTAGTTGCCCTTCTCTTGCTGACATTATTTATAAAGGTACTCTTTCCTGAATTTGGAATTCCAACTATCATAGCTCTTAGAGCTCCTGTGGAGATTCCCTTTTCCTTCTGTCTCTCTATAAAATCCTTCATCAAAATTTTGGATTCTTTGACGATGACACTTGGATTTCCACTATTTGAATTATATAGAATCGCTCTGTCATTTGTTTTATCAATTGCTTCAACCCAAGCTCTATTTTCACTTGGAGAAGCTAAGTCTTCCTTATTTAGAATTATGAGTCTTGGTTTTTTAATTATTTCATTGAAGAGAGGATTTCTACTTGAACGAGGAATCCTAGCATCAACCACTTCGATGACGAAGTCCACAAGTTTTTGTTTATTTTCAATCTCTTCAATGGTCTTCTTCATATGACCTGGAAACCAGTTTATATTCATATTAAACCCCATTTCTCTATTGTTCTTACCACTCCGTGATTGTTGTTGTCAAACTCAGTCACATTAAATCCACTTTTTAGAGAGTCTCTTGCGTTCTTCATAATATATCCATGTCCAACGCTGTTTAACATCTCTATGTCATTTTCTTCATCTCCAAAAGCCATTACCTCTTCTGGAGAAATTCCGTAAGTTTTAAATATTTTTTCCAAAGCTGAATACTTAGAAATATTTGCCTGAACGATTTCTAACATGTAGCTATCCACGTTGGTTGCAGGCATAATATAAAATTTCAAATCTGAAAAATCATTTTTGATTTTATTCATAATTTCAGTTACATAGTCCAATGTTCCAACGTATATAACACTGAAATACTCTTCATCCTCAGAGAGTTCGTCTTTAAAATTAACCGGGAAATGATATCTGGAAATATATTTTTTTAAAGTTTCAGTCTCTGGCCTTCTAAGCATAATAGTGTTGTAGCCATCCTTGTAGCCGTTTACATGGGCAATGAAATTATCTATTCCATAGGTTGAAAGTTTCTTCACAGTATCATAACTAAGATGGTTTGAATAGAGCTCGTTTCCAAAGCTATCGAAGATTGCATTACCACTTAGTGTGTTGTAGAGAATTCTATCTTCCTTGTCGAAAAACTCCCTCGCTGAGAAGAAATCTCTTCCTGTAGAAACTACAACCTTTATTCCTTTATCTATTAATCTCGACAGAAATTCCTTGTCTTCATCTGGGATCCTTTTGTCAGAAGTCAAAAGAGTTCCGTCTAAATCTATTGCAATTAGTTTTATCATTGTTCACCTTTTTCTTCTATTATATTAAAATTATTTTTTATTCATTATAGTAGCATAGTTATCTTAATATTTCCATTATATCACAAAACTATTTTACAATTTTGTGGATTTCGATAGTGCAAAATTAATCCAATGAATTTTATAAAATTTTAAAATAAATGAAATTATTTAAGATGGTAATATAAAAGACCTTAGTTAATTGAATACTAAGGTCTCAAATTTATATTTTTTATTCTAAAAACAGTATAAAAATCTAATTATCCGCATAAACACTGGACTTATCACACTTTATCAAGGTCAAAACCACTCAATTTACTACTAATTTACTACTTATGAATGAGCTTTGATACGACGATTTATCCTTGAAAAGTGAAGATACAAAGATACTTCCAATAAAATTGAATATTTAATAGGTAGACACTTCAAAAAATGAGGTGTCTATTTTTTTACCCAATATTTGAAAGGAAGTGAACTTATGAAAACAGAAAATCAAGAATCAAAAGGTCGCTCCCCTCCCTTTAAGACCATCAAACAAACAAGATTTATCAAACAATAAAAAGAAAGGATAGGTAAAAATATGGAACTTAAATTTGTGATTCCCAACATGGAAAAAACATTTGGCAATTTAGAATTTGCTGGCGAGGATAAAGTAGAACAGCGAAGAATCAACGGACAATTAACTGTCTTATCTCGAAGCTACAACCTCTATTCTGACGTTCAAAGAGCAGATGATATTGTGGTGGTGCTTCCTGCTGAAGCTGGAGAAAAACATTTCGGCTTTGAGGAACGTGTAATGTTAGTCAATCCACGTATTACCGCAGAGGGCTATAAAATTGGTACTCGTGGATTCACAAATTACCTTTTACATGCGGACGACATGATAAAAGAATAAAGAAAGAGAGGAAAAATGATGAGATTACCTAATGGCATTGTATTAGATAAAGACGCTACATTTGGAGAATTAAAGTTTTCAGCACTCCGTCGTGAAGTACGAATCCAAAATGACGACGGTACGGTTTCAGATGAAATCAAAGAACGTACCTATGATTTAAAATCCAAAGGGCAAGGACGTATGATTCAAGTGAGTATTCCTGCCAGTGTTCCTTTGAAAGAGTTTGACTATAACGCAAAAGTGGAAATCATCAATCCAGTTGCAGATACCGTCGCTACCGCTACCTTCCGAGGGGCAGATGTTGACTGGTATATCAAGGCAGACGATATTGTATTGACGAAAGATTCCAGTACCTTTAAAAATCAGCCACAACCTAAAAAAGAGCCAGCCACGGATAAATAGTCATGCTACTTCCACTAGAGAGAAAGGAGGAAATCCCGCATGAAACAGTTTGGCATTCGTGGTAAAAGGATTCGCCCAAGTGACAAGGATTTAGTCTTTCATTTTACAGTAGCGTCCTTACTGCCAATTTTCCTGCTGGTTATCGGACTGTTTCATGTGAAGACAATCCAGCAGATTAACTGGCAGGACTTTAACCTATCACAAGTAGACAAGATTCACATTCCCTATTTAGTTATTAGTGTTAGTGTCGCAATTCTTGTCTGCTTGCTGGTGGCATTTCTATTCAAAAGATATAGATATGATACAGTAAAACAACTGTACCACCGTCAAAAGCTGGCTAAGATGGTACTTGAAAACAAGTGGTATGAATCGGAACAGGTCAAAACAGATGGCTTCTTCAAAGATTCGTCCAGTCGTACTAAGGAAAAGATAACCTACTTTCCCAAAATATTTTATCGCCTTAAAGATGGTTTAATACAGATGCGAGTGGAAATCACGCTAGGAAAATATCAAGACCAGCTCCTACACTTGGAAAAGAAATTAGAAAGCGGATTGTACTGTGAGCTGACGGATAAAGAGTTAAAAGATTCTTATGTGGAATATACCCTGCTCTATGACACCATCGCCAGTCGTATTTCTATTGATGAAGTCCAAGCCAAAGATGGCAAACTACGCTTGATGGAAAACGTATGGTGGGAATATGACAAGCTCCCTCACATGCTCATAGCTGGTGGTACAGGTGGCGGTAAAACTTACTTTATACTGACACTGATTGAAGCCTTGCTTTATACAGATTCTAAGCTCTATATTCTTGACCCAAAGAACGCCGACCTTGCCGACTTAGGCTCTGTGATGGGGAATGTCTACTACAGAAAAGAAGATATGCTCTCCTGCATTGACCGTTTCTATGATGAAATGATGGCACGAAGTGAAGCTATGAAAGAGATGGAAAACTATAAGACTGGCGAGAACTATGCCTACTTAGGACTTCCTGCAAACTTTCTTATCTTTGATGAATACGTGGCTTTCATGGAAATGCTGGGAAATAAAGAAAATACCGCAGTCTTAAACAAGCTCAAACAGATTGTCATGTTAGGTCGTCAAGCTGGCTTCTTTTTAATACTGGCTTGTCAACGTCCAGACGCAAAATATTTAGGCGACGGAATCCGTGACCAGTTTAATTTCAGAGTGGCACTTGGAAGAATGTCTGAAATGGGCTATGGCATGATGTTTGGCAGTGATGTACAAAAAGATTTCTTCTTAAAACAAATCAAAGGTCGTGGCTATGTTGATGTGGGAACAAGTGTCATATCAGAATTTTACACTCCCTTAGTACCAAAAGGTCATGACTTTTTGGAGGAAATAAAAAAACTAACCAACAGCAGACAGTCCACGCAGGCGACGTGCGAAGCGAAAGTCGCAGGTGTGGACTGATCTTGCTGGCTGGTGTGGCGATAGCCACGTCAGCACCTAACCCCCCGTATCTAACAGGGGGGTACAAATCGACAGGAAACAGTCAAAAAAATAGCAGAAAATTCTTTGGTTACAAGGAGTTTAGAAAATTTCGTGGTATGTCAAATGAGCTTCAATAGTTGACATACCTTTTTTAATTGGAGGGATTTAACTGAATGAACAAACTTTGATACAGCATTTAAAGGAAAAACGGTTGGCTTATGGGCTATCTCAAAACCGACTGGCTATTGCTACAGGCATTACAAGGCAATATCTTAGCGACATTGAAACTGGCAAGGTTAAGCCATCAGACGAGTTGCAACAATCCCTTTGGGAAACTCTGGAACGCTTCAATCCCGATGCCCCACTTGAAATGCTCTTTGACTATGTAAGGATTCGCTTTCCCACAATGGACGTACAGCATGTGGTTGAAGAAATATTGCAATTGAAACTTTCCTATTTTCTTCATGAAGACTATGGCTTTTATTCTTATTCAGAACATTATGCCTTAGGCGATATATTCGTTCTCTGCTCTCATGAGATAGACAAAGGTGTTCTGGTGGAATTAAAAGGTCGTGGGTGCAGACAATTTGAAAGCTATCTTCTAGCACAACAAAGAAGCTGGTATGAGTTCTTTATGGACGCTTTGGTGGCTGGTGGCGTGATGAAACGCCTTGACCTTGCCATCAACGATAAAACAGGGATTTTGAATATTCCCACACTGACGGAAAAATGCCTACAGGAAGAGTGTATTTCGGTGTTCCGCAGTTTCAAGAGCTATCGCAGTGGCGAACTGGTACGCAAAGATGAAAAGGAATGTATGGGAAACACGCTTTATATCGGTTCATTACAAAGCGAAGTCTATTTCTGTATCTATGAAAAGGACTATGAGCAGTACAAGAAAAATGATATTCCCATTGAAGACGCAGAGGTTAAAAACCGTTTTGAAATCCGACTAAAAAATGAGCGTGCCTATTATGCAGTACGTGATTTACTTGTCTATGATAATCCAGAGCATACAGCTTTTAAGATTATCAATCGGTATATCCGCTTTGTGGATAAGGACGATTCAAAAGCACGTTCCGATTGGAAACTCAATGAAGAATGGGCATGGTTTATTGGAAGCAATCGTGAACGATTAAAGCTAACCACAAAACCAGAGCCTTACTCTTTCCAAAGGACACTAAACTGGCTATCTCATCAAGTCGCCCCGACCTTAAAGGTTGCTATTACACTTGATGAAATTAACCAGACGCAGGTTGTGAAAGACATTCTCGACCATGCGAAACTGACAGACCGACACAAGCAGATTTTAAAGCAACAGTCGGTAAAAGAACAGGACGTGATAACGACAAAAAAATAACTTAAATACAAATTCACTGCATACAGAAAGGAGAACATTTTTATGAATTTTGGACAAAACCTTTATAACTGGTTTCTATCAAATGCTCAATCACTGGTACTTTTAGCAATCGTTGTAATTGGCTTGTATCTTGGCTTCAAGCGTGAGTTTAGTAAACTGATTGGCTTTCTCATCATTGCGATTATTGCGGTGGGCTTGGTGTTCAACGCTGCTGGAGTAAAAGACATTTTATTAGAGCTATTTAATCGCATTATCGGTGCTTAAATTAAACCGTTATTTTGTGGAATATAAGTGGTTTTCTTATGTTCCGCAAAAGAATGGTACACCAAACGAAGTGCGGTAGGGATTTTTGAATCTCTACAAAGAAAGGACGTGAACACATGGACGATATGCAAGTCTATATTGCCAACTTAGGTAAATACAATGAAGGAGAATTAGTCGGTGCTTGGTTTACCTTTCCCATTGATTTTGAAGAAGTCAAAGAGAAAATCGGCTTGAATGATGAATACGAGGAATACGCCATTCACGATTATGAGTTACCCTTTACGGTTGACGAATACACTTCTATTGGCGAACTCAATCGCCTATGGGAAATGGTATCGGAGTTGCCAGAGGAACTACAATCCGAGCTATCTGCTCTGCTCACTCATTTTTCAAGTATTGAGGAACTAAGCGAACATCAAGAGGATATTATCATTCACTCGGATTGTGATGATATGGCAGATGTCGCACGTTACTACATTGAAGAAACTGGAGTATTGGGCGAAGTGCCAACCAGTCTTCAAAACTATATTGATTACGAATCCTATGGTCGTGATTTAGAAATTTCGGGAACTTTTATCACAACCAATTATGGGATTTTTGAAATCGTCTATTGAAAGGATTGATTCTATGAAGAAAATACGAAGCTATACCAGTATTTGGTCTGTTGAGAAAGTGCTGTACTCCATCAACGATTTTAGACTTCCGTTTCCCATAACCTTTACGCAAATGACGTGGTTTGTCGTGTCACTGTTTGCGGTTATGATACTTGGCAACTTGCCACCTCTTTCCATGATTGAGGGAGCATTTCTCAAATATTTTGGAATTCCTGTGGCTTTCACATGGTTTATGTCTACAAAAACCTTTGATGGTAAAAAGCCTTATGGATTTTTGAAGTCTGTCATTGCTTATGCACTGCGACCAAAGCTGACCTATGCAGGGAAAAAAGTAACCCTTGGCAGAAACCAGCCACAAGAAGCCATTACGACAGTTAGGAGTGAATTTTATGGCATATCCAATTAAATACATTGAAAATAATCTGGTCTGGAATAAAGATGGCGAATGTTACGCCTATTATGAGCTTATTCCTTACAATTACTCATTCCTAAGTCCAGAACAGAAAATACAAGTGCATGATTCTTTCAGACAGCTTATCGCACAAAATCGTGATGGCAAGATTCATGCTCTACAAATCAGTACAGAATCCAGCATACGTTCTGCACAAGAACGTTCCAAAGAGGAAGTAACTGGCAAACTCAAAGTAATTGCCTATGACAAAATCGACCAACAGACAGACGCTTTAATATCCATGATTGGCGAAAATCAAGTGGACTACCGCTTCTTTATCGGCTTTAAGTTGCTTCTCAACGATCAAGAGTTTTCTATGAAAAGTCTTACCGTTGAAGCCAAAAATGCTTTGTCTGATTTTGTCTATGATGTGAACCATAAGCTAATGGGCGATTTTGTCAGCATGAGTAATGATGAAATCCTGCGTTTTCAGAAGATGGAAAAGCTCTTGGAAAATAAAATCTCTCGTCGTTTCAAAATCCGTAGACTGGATAAGGACGACTTCGGCTATCTGATTGAACATCTTTATGGACAGACAGGTACAGCTTATGAAGATTATGAGTACCATCTATCAAAGAAGAAGCTGGATAATGAAACGCTGATTAAATATTATGACCTTATTAAACCGACCCGTTGTCTGGTGGAAGAAAAACAGCGATACCTAAAAATTCAACAGGAAGACGAAACCGTCTATGTGGCGTACTTTACCATCAACAGCATTGTCGGCGAATTGGACTTTCCGTCCTCTGAAATCTTCTACTACCAGCAACAGCAATTTACATTCCCGATTGATACTTCTATGAATGTGGAAATCGTGGCAAACCGTAAAGCACTAAGCACCGTTCGTAATAAAAAGAAAGAACTAAAAGACCTAGATAACCACGCATGGCAAAGTGATAACGAAACCAGCTCTAATGTGGCGGAAGCTCTGGAAAGTGTCAATGAGCTGGAAAATAATTTAGACCAAAGCAAGGAATCCATGTATAAGCTCTCTTATGTGGTGCGTGTTTCCGCAAATGACTTGGACGAATTGAAACGTCGTTGTAATGAAGTGAAAGATTTTTATGACGATTTAAGTGTCAAGTTGGTACGACCATTTGGAGATATGCTGGGCTTACATGAAGAATTTTTACCATCAAGCAAGCGTTATATGAATGACTATATTCAGTATGTAACCTCTGATTTCTTAGCTGGACTTGGTTTCGGTGCTACTCAAATGCTTGGCGAAAATGAGGGTATTTATGTTGGCTATAGCTTAGATACAGGACGCAATGTCTACCTCAAACCTGCTCTTGCCAGTCAAGGGGTTAAGGGTTCAGTAACCAATGCATTAGCGTCTGCCTTTGTAGGTTCGCTAGGCGGTGGAAAATCCTTTGCGAATAACCTTATCGTCTATTATGCAGTGCTTTATGGGGCACAAGCAGTGATTGTTGACCCGAAAGCGGAACGTGGCAGATGGAAAGAAACCTTGCCAGAAATCGCTCACGAAATTAATATTGTCAATCTGACTTCTGATGAGAAAAATAAAGGCTTACTTGACCCTTACGTGATTATGAAAAATCCCAAAGATTCTGAATCACTGGCAATCGACATTTTGACGTTCCTTACGGGGATTTCATCACGAGATTCTGACCGTTTCCCTGTTCTACGAAAAGCCATTCGTGCTGTAACTAATAGTGAAGTGCGAGGTCTTCTGAAAGTGATTGAGGAATTACGGGTTGAGGGAACTCAAATAAGCACCAGCATAGCCGACCATATCGAAAGTTTTACAGACTATGACTTTGCACATCTGCTCTTTAGTGATGGATATGTGGAGCAGTCTATCAGTCTTGAAAAACAACTGAACATCATACAGGTTGCCGACTTGGTACTTCCCGATAAAGAAACCTCCTTTGAGGAATATACCACAATGGAGTTACTATCGGTGGCAATGCTGATTGTCATTAGTACCTTTGCGTTAGACTTTATCCATACAGACAGAAGCATTTTTAAAATTGTTGACTTAGACGAAGCGTGGAGCTTTTTACAGGTAGCACAAGGAAAAACACTATCTATGAAGCTGGTTCGGGCTGGTCGTGCTATGAACGCTGGGGTATATTTCGTGACCCAAAATACAGACGACCTCTTAGATGAAAAACTGAAAAATAACCTCGGCTTAAAATTTGCATTTCGTTCCACTGACCTTAACGAGATTAAAAAGACCTTAGCCTTTTTTGGTGTAGACCCAGAGGACGAAAACAATCAGAAGCGATTGCGTGATTTGGAAAACGGGCAATGCCTTATCAGTGATTTATATGGTCGTGTCGGTGTGATACAGTTCCACCCTGTATTTGAAGAACTGCTCCATGCCTTTGATACCAGACCACCTGTGCGAAAAGAGGTGTAAATGTGAAACCATCAATAGTAAACAGAATAAAATCAAACTGGACGCTGAAACGTCTAGGTAAAGTGGCAATGACAGTGGCTTTCACACTTGTGATTGCCATTTTTCTTTTAGCCATGCTGGGAACGGTGGTTCAAGCTGCGGGCTTGGTAGATGATACGGTCAATGTGGCAAATGAATACAGCCGATACCCACTTGAAAACTATCAACTGGATTTTTATGTGGATAATAGCTGGGGCTGGCTTCCGTGGAACTGGTCGGACGGGATTGGAAAACAGGTCATGTATGGACTATATGCCATTACCAATTTTATTTGGACAATCAGTTTGTATGTTTCCAATGCGACAGGTTACTTAGTACAGGAAGCCTATTCCTTAGACTTCATTTCCGCTACAGCAGATTCCATTGGTAAGAATATGCAGACCTTAGCTGGTGTGAGTGCAAACGGATTTTCAACAGAGGGTTTCTATGTTGGATTCCTCTTACTCTTGATTTTGGTTCTTGGGGTTTATGTTGCCTATACGGGACTGATAAAGAGAGAAACCACAAAGGCAATTCATGCCATTATGAATTTTGTGCTGGTGTTTATCCTATCGGCTTCCTTTATTGCCTACGCTCCCGACTACATTAAAAAAATCAATGACTTTTCATCAGACATCAGTAATGCCAGTTTATCACTTGGCACGAAGATTGTCATGCCCCATTCCGATAGTCAAGGCAAGGACAGCGTGGACTTAATCAGAGATAGCCTGTTTTCCATACAGGTTCAGCAACCGTGGCTACTGCTTCAATACAACAGTTCAGACATTGAAAGTATCGGTATTGACCGTGTGGAAAGCCTGCTCTCCACCAGCCCAGATTCCAACAATGGCGAAGACAGAGAAAAAATTGTTGCGGAAGAAATTGAAGACAGAAGCAATACCAATCTAACCATTACAAAGACCATTAACCGTTTAGGTACAGTCTTCTTCCTATTTGTCTTCAATATTGGGATTTCCATATTTGTATTCCTATTAACAGGAATCATGATTTTCTCGCAGGTACTTTTTATCATCTATGCTATGTTTCTGCCTGTGAGCTTTATTTTAAGCATGATTCCATCATTTGATGGTATGTCAAAACGAGCCATAACAAAGCTCTTTAATACCATTTTGACACGAGCTGGAATCACATTGATTATTACGACAGCATTTAGTATTTCAACCATGCTCTATACCTTATCGGCTGGTTATCCGTTCTTTTTGATTGCTTTTCTACAGATTGTGACCTTTGCAGGAATCTACTTCAAGCTGGGCGATTTAATGAGTATGTTTTCTCTACAGAGTAACGATTCTCAAAGTGTGGGAAGTCGTGTGATGAGAAAACCTCGTATGCTTATGCACGCTCACATGCACCGTCTACAGCGGAAACTTGGACGTTCCATGACTACTCTAGGGGCTGGGTCTGCCATTGTTACAGGTAAAAAAGGACAGTCGGGTTCGGGGAGTTCTGCAAGGACACAAGCAGATCACTCCCGACCAGACGGAAAGGAAAAATCAACACTTGGAAAACGTATCGGTCAAACCATCGGTACAGTAGCTGATACCAAAGACAGAATGGTAGACACTGCTAGTGGTTTGAAAGAACAGGTTAAAGATTTGCCGACCAATGCAAGATATGCAGTATATCAAGGAAAATCCAAAGTAAAAGAGAATGTCCGTGATTTAACCAGTAGTATTTCTCAAACCAAAGCGGACAGAGCCAGTGGACGCAAGGAACAGCAGGAACAAAGGCGAAAAACCATTGCGAAGCGTCGCTCTGAAATGGAACAGGTCAAACAGAAAAAACAGCCTGCTTCTTCTGTTCATGAAAGACCGACTACAAGACAAGAACAATATCATGATGAACAGACCTCAAAACAGTCTAATATTCAGACTTCATATAAGGAATCTCAACAAGCCAAACAAGAGCGTCCAGCAGTTAAGTCCGATTTTTCAAGTCCAAAAGTGGAACGCCAAGGCAATACCGTTCAAGAAAAAACCGTTCAAAAGCCAGCAACTTCAACCACTACAGCAGATAGAACTTCACAACGTCCAATCACAAAAGAACGTCCGTCTACTGTTCAAAGAGTACCACTACAAAATACAAGAAGTAGACCACCAATCAAAACCGCCACCATTAAGAAAGTCGGTAAGAAACCATGAAGTTGAAAACTTTAGTGATTGGTGGTTCTGGATTATTCTTGATGGTCTTCTCACTGCTTCTGTTTGTTGCCATTTTATTTTCAGATGAACAGGACAGCGGAATTTCCAATATTCATTATGGAGGTGTGAATGTTTCCGCAGAAGTGCTGGCTCATAAGCCTATGGTAGAAAAATATGCCAAAGAATATGGCGTTGAAGAATATGTCAACATACTTCTTGCGATTATACAGGTGGAATCGGGCGGTACTGCGGAAGATGTTATGCAGTCCTCGGAATCCCTCGGTCTTCCACCTAATTCATTGAGTACAGAAGAATCCATTAAGCAAGGTGTGAAGTATTTCAGTGAATTATTAGCCAGTAGCGAAAGGCTCAGTGTAGATTTAGAATCGGTTATCCAGTCCTACAATTATGGTGGTGGTTTCTTAGGGTATGTGGCTAATCGTGGAAATAAATATACCTTTGAACTGGCTCAAAGTTTCTCAAAAGAGTATTCAGGTGGCGAAAAAGTGTCTTACCCCAATCCCATAGCCATACCTATCAATGGGGGCTGGCGATACAACTATGGCAATATGTTTTATGTGCAACTGGTAACGCAGTATCTTGTCACAACAGAGTTTGATGATGATACGGTACAAGCCATCATGGACGAAGCACTGAAATATGAGGGCTGGCGATACGTTTACGGTGGAGCTTCCCCGACTACTTCTTTTGATTGTAGCGGACTGACACAATGGACGTATGGAAAAGCTGGAATTAACTTACCACGAACCGCACAACAGCAATATGATGTGACCCAGCATATCCCACTATCGGAAGCACAAGCTGGCGATTTGGTTTTCTTTCATTCTACCTATAACGCTGGCTCTTATATTACTCATGTTGGGATATACCTTGGCAATAACCGTATGTTTCATGCAGGCGACCCAATCGGTTATGCCGACTTAACAAGCCCCTACTGGCAACAGCATTTAGTGGGAGCAGGACGAATCAAACAATGAGAAAGGAAGATTTAATGATGAAATTTAGAAAAAATCAGAATAAAGAAAAACAGATACCAAAGGAAAAGAAACCTCGTGTCTACTATAAGGTCAATCCTTATAAAAAGGTTGTGATTGCCTTGTGGGTACTTTTAGGGCTTAGTTTCAGCTTTGCGATATTCAAGCACTTTACAGCTATAGATACTCATACTATTCACGAAACAACTATCATAGAAAAGGAATACGTTGATACTCATCATGTAGAAAATTTTGTAGAGAACTTTGCGAAAGTCTACTATTCATGGGAGCAATCCGATAAGTCCATTGATAATCGAATGGAAAGTCTAAAAGGCTATCTGACAGATGAACTTCAAGCTCTCAATGTTGATACAGTACGCAAAGATATTCCTGTATCGTCTTCTGTAAGAGGATTTCAGATATGGACGGTAGAGCCAACTGGCGACAATGAGTTTAATGTAACCTACAGTGTAGACCAGCTCATTACAGAGGGAGAAAATACAAAGACCGTCCACTCTGCTTATATAGTGAGTGTCTATGTAGATGGTTCTGGAAATATGGTACTGGTTAAGAATCCGACCATTACCAACATACCTAAGAAATCAAGTTATAAACCAAAAGCCATTGAAAGTGAGGGGACGGTTGATTCCATTACAACCAATGAAATCAATGAGTTTTTAACGACGTTCTTCAAGCTCTATCCTACAGCGACAGCCAGTGAACTTTCCTACTATGTGAATGACGGGATATTAAAACCAATCGGAAAAGAGTACATCTTTCAAGAACTGGTAAATCCTATTCACAATCGTAAGGATAATCAAGTCACGGTATCGCTGACAGTGGAGTATATCGACCAGCAGACCAAAGCAACGCAGGTATCTCAATTTGATTTGGTACTTGAAAAGAACGGGAGTAATTGGAAGATTATAGAATAACAAATATTGGTACATTATTACAGCTATTTTGTAATCACGTACTCTCTTTGATAAAAAATTGGAGATTCCTTTACAAATATGCTCTTACGTGCTATTATTTAAGTATCTATTTAAAAGGAGTTAATAAATATGCGGCAAGGTATTCTTAAATAAACTGTCAATTTGATAGTGGGAACAAATAATTGGATGTCCTTTTTTAGGAGGGCTTAGTTTTTTGTACCCAGTTTAAGAATACCTTTATCATGTGATTCTAAAGTATCCAGAGAATATCTGTATGCTTTGTATACCTATGGTTATGCATAAAAATCC
>NZ_AWXD01000029.1:0-36495 GCF_000478945.1 Peptoniphilus sp. BV3AC2
AAATCCTGCTCCCGCTACCATTTTTTAATGTGTGTTTATTTTTAAATATGGCGGCGTAGCTCAGTTGGCTAGAGCATGCGGTTCATACCCGCAGTGTCAGGAGTTCAAATCTCTTCGCCGCTACCAATAAGGCCCTGTGGTCAAGCGGTTAAGACACCACCCTTTCACGGTGGTATCCCGGGTTCGATTCCCGGCAGGGTCACCATTATTTGGGCGCATAGCTCAGTTGGGAGAGCACCTGCCTTACAAGCAGGGGGTCATAGGTTCGAGCCCTATTGTGCCCACCAAATATTGGCCTGGTAGTTCAGTTGGTTAGAATGCCAGCCTGTCACGCTGGAGGTCGTCGGTTCGAGCCCGATCCAGGTCGCCAATTTTAAATTTTAATAGGGCTTGCTGGTGTAGCTTCTTGACCTAACAGAAATCTTTGATTTCGTCGTAGGTCAAATGTCTCGGCGTTTCAAATTCGAAGAATTTGTCAGCAAGAGACCAATTAGTATCGAACGAAGTTCGATTAAAAGAGGATTAAATAAAATATTAAAGATATATAAATAAAAGGCTTGCTGGTGTAGCTCAATTGGTAGAGCAACTGACTTGTAATCAGTAGGTTGGGGGTTCAAGTCCTCTCACCAGCTCCAAAAGATATGGAGGAGTACCCAAGTTGGCCAAAGGGGACGGACTGTAAATCCGTTAGCTTCGCTTTCAGTGGTTCAAATCCACTCTCCTCCACCAAAAATTTCATATATATAATTTATGCGGATGTGGCTCAGTGGTAGAGCATCGCCTTGCCAAGGCGAGGGTCGCGAGTTCGAATCTCGTCATCCGCTCCATTTTTTTATTTGCGTCATTAGCTCAGCTGGATAGAGCGTCTGACTACGGATCAGAAGGCCAGGGGTTCGAATCCTCTATGACGCGCCAGACTTTCTACTAGGAGGTCTTTTTTTATTGTGAAATTTAAAAAACTTATTAAAAGCATAAAATAATATTATTTATTTTATGCTTTTTTACTTGCAATGTAAAAAGCTTGTTTTTTTACTTCTTTTTTATATGGTATAATTAAATAAAATATATAATTTTTATATAAGGTGGAAAGATGAATTTAAGTTTTTCAGAATTTTTAGGAGAAATTGCTAATTCTCCTGCTATTTTAACTATTACAATTCTACTTATAATAATGTTTATTCTTAATGGTTTTACAGATAGTCCAAACACAATTGTAACTACTGTATCTAACCGTTCTTTAAACGTAGATTTAGCTATTATAGTTTCTTCAATTATGAATTTTTTTGGAGTGCTTTCTGTTGGTATTTTTATTCCGAAAGTAGCAATTACAATTTTAAATTTAGTAGATTTTGCTGGAAATAATACTTTTGTTTTTATTTCTATTTTTTCTGTTTTTTTATCCATAGTTTCTTGGATTTACATTTCTTGGAAACTCGGATATCCAACTTCGGAATCCCATTGTATAATCGGAGCTTTAATCGGAAGTTTTATTGGACTTACAAAATCTTTTGATGGTATAAATTTCAGAGCATTAATTATGATTTTAATTGGATTTATTGCTGTTATGATTTTAAGTTTTTTACTTGGATATCTTATCGTAAGTATTATTAAAATAGTATTTAAAAATCACGATAGGACCAAGGTTAAGAAGCCTTTTAACATTGCAAACATCTTAAGTTCTATGGCTCTTAGCTTTATGCATGGTGCCCATAATGGTCAAAAGCTCGTAGGTCTTTTCTTGGTTGTATTTATTACTCTTAATGAAGGATACAAGATAGATGGTGCTTATCCTATTTGGATAACTTTGATTCTTGCAATTGCTATGGGAGTTGGAACTTCCATTGGTGGCAAGAAGATTATTAAATCTGTGGGAATGCACCTTGTGAACCTTGAAAATTATGAAGGATTTTCTGCTGATTTAAGTTCTTTTATAGTTTTACTTATAGCAACTTTAATAGGTCTTCCAATAAGCACGACACATTCTGTAACTTGTTCTGTTATGGGTGTTGGCGCTTCAAAGAGACTTAGCAGCATAAATTGGAAGTTTGGAATGAGGATGGCTCTTGTTTGGATACTTACTCTACCAGCTACCGTATTTCTTGGATATATTTTTAGTAAATTTATATTTTTATTTGTAAGGTGAGTTATGAAAAAGAAAAATTTTGATTATTTTGATAGTTTTAAAAAGATGATTGAAGGCACTATGGCGGCATCGAGACTTCTAGATGAAATTATAAGTAATTATAAGGCGAGCGATCTATTTTTAAATATGAATTCTATGCATGAGATTGAACATTCAAACGATGAAATCATTCATATTACAATAAATAATCTTATTAAAGAGTTTGTACCTCCAATTGAAAGACAAGATATTTCATTACTTATTGAAACTCTTGACGATCCTACCGACTCAATAGAAGATGTGCTTCTTGCTCTATACATGCTAAATGTAGATGTAATTAGACCTTTTGCTCTAGAGATGTCAAAACTTATTGTATCTGCAGTGGATATGCTCTATGAAGTAATTATAGAGTTTAATTCTAAAAGCAATAGTACATCATTAAAAGAAAAAGTTATTGAAGTAAATAGAATCGAGGAAGAAGGAGATAAGATTTATCTAAATGCCATGAGAGATCTATATGTAAAAGAAGATAATGCAAAGACTCTTATTATTTGGACAAGAATTTTAGATAGACTTGAAATGTGTATTGACGACATTGAAAAGTGTGCAAACCTTATTGAATCAATAGCTCTTAAGAACTTTTAGAATAGAGATGGAGTTTATACTTGTTATAAATTCTGTGTAAAGGTATAATAAAAAAGGTTAGAGGTGACAAATTGAAAGTTGCGATTATTTTATGCGCCGGAGAAGGAACTAGGATGAAATCAAATCTTCCTAAGGTTCTTCACAAAGTTTCTGGCGAAGCACTATCAAGTCATGTTATCGACTCCTGTAGAGATGCGGGTATTGATAAAATCGTACTTGTATGTGGCTATAAAAAAGAAAAAGTAATTGAATATTATAAAGATGAAAATGTTCTTTTTGCAATCCAAGAAATAGGACCAAATGCGCCTTATGGAACTGGATTTGCAGTTATGTGTGCAGATGAATTTTATAAAGATGATGATACTGTCATCGTCTTAAATGGTGATGCGCCACTAATTACAAAAGAAACTATAGAAGAATTCTTGGATTTTCACGAAAAAAACTCCTACGTTTCAACTGTTTTAACTGCTAAGGTAAAAGATCCATACGGCTACGGTAGAATAGTAAGAAATGAATCTCTATCTGTTGAGAGAATCGTTGAAGAAAAGGATGCTACTGAATTAGAAAAGAAAATCCATGAAATCAATTCTGGTATTTTTGCCTTTAGCGGAAAGGTACTAAGAGATTACTTAAAGAAATTAGATACTAATAATGCTCAAGGGGAGCTTTACTTAACCGATATTCTAGGAAAACTTACTGAAGACAATGTCCCTGTTGGAGCATATATTGCCAAGGATTCAAATGAAATCATGGGAGCAAACTCAAGGCTAGAACTTGAAGAGCTTGAAAGATTATTTAATCGTAGAAATATTGTAAAACTTATGGAAAATGGAGTAAGTTTTATAAATATGGATCAGGTTGTGGTTGAAAAAAATGTCGAAATTGGAGAAGATTCGGTAATTTATCCGGGAGTTGTTCTTCAAGGAAATACTAAAATAGGAAAAAATGTTCTGATTTATGGAAATTCTAGAATAGATAATTCCATAATAGGAAATGATGTTAAGATAGATAGTTCTACCATTGAGGATTCCGAAGTTGGAGATGAAACAACTATTGGACCTAATGCACATCTAAGACCTAAATCCAAGATAGGAAAAAAGGTGAAGCTAGGAAACTTCGTTGAAGTTAAAAATTCTACTTTAGGTGATGGCACAAAGGCGTCTCATCTTGCCTATATAGGTGATGCAGATGTTGGTTCTAATGTAAACATCGGTTGTGGAGTTATCTTTGTAAACTACGATGGTAAGAATAAATTTAGATCCGTAGTTCATGACCATGGATTTGTAGGGTCTAATTCAAATATTGTGGCGCCGGTTGAAATAGAAGAATATGGATATGTTGCTGCTGGTTCTACGATTACAAAAAATGTTAGTAAGTTTCAACTTTCTATAGAAAGATCAAATCAAAAAAATATTGACGATTGGGTAAAAAGAAAAGGTTTAGGAGGAGAAAAATGAATTTAGAAAACGGAGATATTCAAATTTTCACAGGTAATTCTAACAAAGCTTTAGTAGCTAAAATTTGTGAAAGTCTAGGAGTAAAACAAGGAGACTGTGTAGTTAACAAGTTTTCAGATGGAGAAATCCAAATCGACATCAACGAAACTGTAAGAGGAAAAGATGTTTACATCATTCAATCTACATCAAATCCTGTAAACGACAACTTGATGGAAGTTTTAATCTTGGTAGATGCTCTTAAACGTGCATCAGCTGGAAGAATAAACGTAGTTATGCCTTACTATGGATATGCAAGACAAGATAGAAAGACCAAGGCTAGAGAACCAATTACATCTAAACTAGTTGCAGACCTACTTGAAGTAGCTGGAGCTCAAAGAATTGTAACCATGGATTTACACGCAGGTCAAATCCAAGGATATTTCAATGTTCCAGTGGATCATTTAACAGCTATTCCATATCTTTCAGAATATTTCAAAGATATAGTAAATGAAGATCCAGGTAATTTTGTAGTAGTTTCTCCTGACCTAGGTGGAGTTACTAGAGCAAGAAAATTTGCAAATAGACTAAACTTACCAATCGCTATTATTGAAAAGAGAAGACCTAAACCAAATGTTTCAGAAGTTATGAATATCATCGGAGACATAGATGGCAAGAACTGTATACTTATCGATGACATCATAGATACTGCTGGAACTATTTGTAAAGCAGCAGAAGCACTTAGAAAAAATGGTGCTAAGAAAGTATACGGCTGTGCAAGCCACGGAGTACTTTCTGGGGAAGCATTTAATAGACTTGAAAATTCTATAATGGAAAAGTTTGTAATTTCAAATACAATAGAAGTTCCAGAAGAAAAACTTGGAAAAGTTCTTGAAGTTGTAAATGTTGCTCCTATTTTCGCTTCAGCTATTAGAAGAATAAATGGAAATAAATCTGTTTCCGAAATGTTTGACTAAATGTTTGTAATAGTTGGACTGGGAAATCCTGGTTCAAAGTATGAACTCACAAGACATAATATAGGGTTTTTAACTATTGATAGACTTGCTAAGAGAGAAGGGGCAAGAGTCGATAGGATTAAGTTTAAATCTCTAATCGGAGAGATTAATATAAATGGAGAGAAGGTCATACTCGTGAAACCGCAGACATTTATGAATCTTTCTGGAGAAGCAGTTAGAGAAGTGATGAATTTCTACAAGGTGGATCTTAAAAATCTGTTGGTGGTAGTAGATGATATTGATATAACACCATTTACTCTTAGACTTAAAAAGAGCGGAAGTGCTGGATCTCATAATGGAATGAAGTCCATAATTTATAATTTAAACGATGACAAATTTCCTAGACTAAAGGTGGGAGTCGGTAATAACGAAAGAAAGATTGACCTTGCAAACTATGTTTTAAGTGGGTTTGAAAAGAAGGATCAGGAAAAATTAGAAAATATAATCGACGCATCCTGTGATGCAATTTTAGATTTTATAAAACATGGTGCCGATTATGTAATGAATAATTATAATAATAAGCTGTCTGAATGACAGCTTTTTTGTGGTGAAGCATGGATTTAGTAAAAGATATTTTTAAAAATTTAAAAGTATATAAGGACGCCTTAAATTACATCGATAGGGATAATTCTGCTGGACTATTTGGATGGTCTGAGGGAGCAACTGGAGCTTTTGTATATACAATCTCTGAAGATTTTAATAATACAATTGTCATTTGTAAAGATGAGACCAGGTGTAAAAAGGTTACTGAAGATTTAAAATCTTTAGGTAAAAAGGCGTGGTTCTATCCGGCAAAGGATCTATTCTTTTATGAAAGAGAATATAAAACTGAGGACAATCTGAAGGAAAGATTACAAGCTAGATATAGCATTTATAGAGGCGATAAACCTATAATTGTGACTACTTTTAGGGCAATTAGGGATAAGATTTTAAATTCAAAAATATTTACGGAAAATATTAGAAAAATTGAATTTGGAATGGATATTGATCTGGATGAATTTGTAAACTATCTTTTAAAGATTGGATACGAAAGAACTATACAGACTGAAACACTGGGAGAGTTTTCAATAAGAGGTGGAATCATCGATATCTATTCGCCAAACGGAGCCTTTAGAATTGAACTTTTCGACACAGAAGTTGATTCCATAAGAAAGTTTGACATAGAAAGCCAAAGATCTCTAGAAAATTTGGATGAATGTGAGATTGTCCCTGTAAAAGAACTTATCTTAGATGAAGATGAATTTTTAAAAATAAAAAATAAGATTGAAAATAAAATTAAAAAGACCAAGGATAAGACTGCTAAGGAAAGGTTAGAAGAAAAATTTGGACCTTATCTCGATGCTTTAGAAAGTTTTACTCTACCGAAAAATATAGACTTAATCCTTCCGTTTATAGATGAAAAATATTTATCTTCTATTGTAGATTATATGGAAGATTCACTATTTGTACTAGAAGATCCTAGGTTCATCATAGATGGTGAAAACGACAAGGAAGAAATATTCTTAGAAAATCTAGCAGATCTTATGTCTAGAGGTGAAATTACAGAATCGTTTGACGAAGTTAGATATAAAATTGAAAGCACCATTTCAAAAATAAATAAAGAAAAAGTTTTATCATTAAATACACTTTTAAATCCAACTAGAGAATTCTATCCAAAGATGTCGCTAAACATAAATATGAAGTCTGTTGTAAACTATCTTGGTAGAATAAAAGTATTTGTCGAGGATTTAAAAACATATCTTTACAAAGGTTACAAAGTTCTTATCATGTCTGGTTCTGAAAAAAAAGCAAAGAGGCTTATAAGTACTCTAAATGACAACGAGATAGCCGCAAATTTTTCAGAGGACAGGAACATGGAAATATTATCTTCGATGGTTGTGGTGACTACTGGGACCTTAAACGAAGGGTTTGAGATAAGAGAGAATAAAACTCTCGTTCTAAATCATGGAGAAATATTAAATCAACCTCAGAAGAAAAATAAAAAGAAGAAAAAAGAAAACACAATAGTTTTAAAAGATTTAAAAATCGGTGACTATGTGGTTCATGAAATTCACGGAATCGGTGTCTACAATGGAACTAAGACCATGGATATCCAAGGAATAAGACGTGATTATCTAGAATTATCTTACCAAGGCGATGACAGACTATTCTTGCCAGTTGAAAATCTGGATGTCATTCATAAATTTGTCGGCAACGAAGGAATAAAACCTAAAGTAAATAAACTTAGTTCAAAGGATTGGCAAAAGCAAAAGTCCAAGGCGAAAAAAGCTGTGGAAGAGATGGCGAAGTACCTCATTGAGCTATATGCAAAGAGAGCTAATGCAAAGGGATTTGCCTTTAGCGAAGATACTCCTTGGCAAGGTGAATTTGAAGATGCATTTATTTATGAAGAAACCGAAGGGCAACTAAATGCTATTAAAGAAATCAAAGAGGATATGGAAAGTCCAACGCCAATGGATAGACTTCTCTGTGCAGACGTAGGATATGGCAAGACTGAAGTAGCAATAAGGGCGGCATTTAAAGCGGTAATGGATGGTAAACAGGTAGCAGTATTGGTGCCAACGACCATACTTGCTCAACAACATTACAATACATTTGTGGAAAGATTTAAGGATTTTCCTGTATCCATTTCTGTCTTTAGCAGATTCAGAACAAAAAAAGAAATTGACAAAGATATTGATGATTTAAAAAAAGGTTTTATAGATATAGCCATTGGAACCCACAGACTTTTATCCAAAGATGTTAAGTTTAAGGATCTTGGGCTAATAATTGTGGATGAAGAGCAGAGATTTGGAGTAAGGCACAAGGAAACTCTAAAACTTTTAAAAGAATCTGTAGACTCACTTACTTTAACTGCAACACCAATTCCAAGGACTTTACAAATGAGTATGATAGGAATAAGGGATATGTCTGTTATAGAAGAACCACCAGAAGAGAGATTTCCGATACAGACCTATGTCACAGAGGAAAATGACATGCTCATAAGAGAAGCCATTCTAAAAGAAATTGAAAGAGGTGGACAGGTTTACTACGTTTCAAATAGAGTAAGCAATATGGAAGAGATCCTATTAAAACTAAAAAAATTAGTGCCGGAAGCTACATTTGGAATTGCAAATGGACAGATGAGTGAAAGAGTGTTGGAAGATACTATGCTTTCATTTATAAACCAAGAAATAGATGTGCTTATCTGTTCTACAATTATTGAAACTGGAATGGACGTGCCAAATGCCAATACTATGATTGTAACAGAATCAAACAGACTTGGTCTTTCACAGCTCTACCAACTTAGAGGTAGAATAGGAAGGTCAAATAGGCTCGCCTATGTCTACTTTACCTATAGAAAAAATACTGAAATAAGTGAAATTGCTTCTAAGAGATTAAAATCTATTAAGGAATTTACAGAATTTGGTTCAGGTTACAAGATTGCCATGAGAGATTTGGAAATTAGAGGCTCTGGATCTATCTTAGGAGAGAAACAACACGGTCATATTGAATCAATAGGATATGATCTCTATATAAAATATCTAAAAGATGCGGTTAAGGAATTAAAAGGGGAAGAGGTAAAAGAAGAAGTAGATACGGTTGTAGATTTAAAAGTAGATTCATATATTCCAAAGGGTTATATAGAAGACGAAGAGACAGTGCTTGAAATATATAAAAAGATTGCAACTATAGAAAATCTAGATGACTACAGAGATCTTGTGGATGAGTTAGTAGATAGATTTTCAGATATTCCAAAGAATGTCATAAACCTTATGGACATATCTTATATGAGACAGATGGCAAAGAAATCAAATATAGTTTCGATCATAGAAAGAAATGGAATCTACACAATAAGTTTTCTAAAAGGAAACCTAAATCCAACCCTATTAAACGAGATAAAATACACTATACCTCAGTCAAATGTGGATTTAAAGAGAGGAATAATTTCCATAAAAGGGCTAAAAGATCCATTAAATAACTTAAAGAAGCTAATTTCCGTCATTTATTCACATAGATAACACTGACTTTGCAATAAAAGTGTAGTATAATAAATAATTATTAAAGAGAGGATGTTATTATGAATTTTAAAAAAATAGCTAAAGTACTTTCACTAGGTTTAGTACTTACCACAACACTTACAGCTTGTGGAAATAAACCTGGAGTAGCAGCAACAGTAAATGGAGTAGATATTCCAGTTGAAACATTCAACGAAGAATATGCAGCACAAAGAAACTCAATAGTTTTAACTTCTGGAGAAGATTATCTAAAAGAAAAACTTGGAAAAGAAGATATGACTATCGACCAAGGAATCAGAGAATTTGTACTAAACAACTTAGTTCAAATGGAACTTGTAAGACAAGATGCTGAAAAGAAAGATATCAAAGTCGATGAAAAGAAAGTTGATGAACAAATAAATGCTATTATTGAACAATCTGGTTCAAAAGAAAAATTTGAAGAACAACTTAAAGAACAAGGAATCACTGAAAAATTCTTTAGAGATTATTTAGCTAAACAAGAATTAGTTAAAGAATATCAAGACCACCTAAAAGAAGAACTTAAAATATCTGAAGAAGATGCAAAAGCTATCTACGAAAAAGATAAAGATAAGTACTTTGTGGCAGACGCTGATCACATTCTAGTGGAAACAGAAGATGAAGCTAAAAGCATCAAAAAAGAAATTGAAGAAGGAAAAGACTTCAATGAACTTGCAAAAGAAAAATCAAAAGATCCAACTGCAAAAGACAACGGTGGTAAACTTGGAGAATTCTCAACAGGTCAAATGGTAAAAGAATTTGAAGATGCAGTAGTTAAAATGAAAGAAGGAGAAATTTCTGATCCAGTTAAGACTCAATTCGGATACCATCTAATCAAACTAAACAGTTTAAGACACAAAGAATTTGACGAAGTTAAAGATCAAATCATTGAAACTGGAACTTCAGAAAAACTTACTGAATACCTAAACAAGCTTGAAAAAGATGCAAAGGTTAAGAAGTATATAAATCCTAAGAAGGATTATGAACTACCAGAAGAATTAAAGGTTAAAGTACCTGGAAAAGAAGCTGACGATAAAAACACAGAAGGTTCAAAAAACGAAACTAAAAACAACAAGAACCAAGGTACAGAAAATAAAACTAACAACCAAAAAAATCAAAACAACACAAACAACAAAGACAATAAAAATCAAAAATAAATAAAAATAATGCTGGGTTTTAACTCAGCATTTTTTATATTAAACGAAGAATTATAACTTAAACGAAGAATAAAATTAAATACACAAAAAAATAAGGCGGATTTTGAATTCATATCAAATCCGCCTTTTATAATATTTTTTAAAATTAATCTATATTATTTTCTTTTTTTAATTTTCTATTTTTAGAGTGAAACTTATATAGTCTTGCGAATGTTGAACTTGCGACGATTCCAATTGCAAGTGAAATAATTAGATAGATGGTTTGCATAGTAGCTATCTTCATATTGACAGTATCACCATTAATTGCGTAGTACATAGAATAGAAGATCCCTGCTCCTGGCACAAGTGGTAGAAGTGCAGGCAAAATATACATAGTCGCAGCGTGTTTAAAAACAATAGCTGCAATTTCTGAGCTAATCCCTATAAACATAGACGCTAAAAATCCTGCGAAGAGATAAGAGTCATTATAAGGTAGAACTAGTTTAAAAATCACCCATGATAATCCTCCGATGATTCCACCAAGAACCATTGTATCTCTAGGAGTATTAAAAAAGTATGTAAAAGCAAAGACTGCGAACATGCTTATGAAAAATTCTATTAATAGTTTCATAGTCCCACCACCTTTAAAACAATACCTACTCCAGCAGCAATTGAAAATGCTTGGAATAGAGCCTTAGTAACACCGATAATACCACTCATATATTGGTTTGAAAATATATCCCGAGCAGCGTTTGTAATAGGAAATCCTGGCACCAGGATCATAATAGCTCCTATAACTGTGTAGTCTACATTATTTCCAAAACCAATCTTATTTAAAAATACAGCGATTAGAGCTGATAAGAATGCACCAATGAAGTTCTCTATAAAAAACGTAAGTGAATACTGAGACAAACTATAGATTACATTTGAGACTGTAAATCCAGCAATGGCTGCTGCAAAAAAATCTCTGAAGTCACCACCGAATAGAAGTGCAAAGAACGCACAGGCAAAGGCCGCAGCAATGGTGATCTGCTTTCGCGATGCTGGTTTTCTATTAAAAATTTCTTGAGCACGGTTAAGCGCTTCATCTAAAGATAAATCAGTATTTACAAAATCCCTTAATAGAGTGTTGCAATCCTCAACAGGCTTCATATTATAAGTCTCAAGAGATATTTTTCTAAACATGGTGTAGTCCTTGCCTCTGTATTCGCAACTTACAAAGACACCTGTAGGGTAGCAGTAAGAGTCAGCTTGAGTAATCTCTGGAATTGCACGAAGTACTTTTTCTGAAGCATCTTCAGCTCTAAAGATTTCTGCTCCGTTTTTGACCATAATCATAGAAACCGTAAGGGCGAGGTCTGTTGCTTTTTTTAAATCTTCTTTTGTCTCTATATTTTTCATAAGCTCCTCCTAAATCAATTATACAACAAATATAGTTTTTTCTAAAAGGTTAAATCGGCGAAAAGTCAATTACTTTACTATTTTCTTAACCTTGTGTAAAATAGATATGTATTAGAATTGAGGATGATTATGGATAAAAATATAAATTTAGATTTAACAGAATATGATTACGATTTTTGGAATGTAGTCAATGAAATAAAACAATTAAATAGAGAATTTTTTGAAAAAAATGGTCGCAAAAGGACCGCTTATATAGAAACTTTTGGTTGCCAAATGAATGAGCACGACTCTGAAAAAATAGATTGGCTCCTAAGACAGATGGATTTTTATATGTCTGATAGAAATTCAGATTTATACATTATAAATACCTGTTCCATCAGAAAAAACGCAGAGGATAAAGTATATGGAAGGCTCGGCGAACTAAAGGGCAAGAAGAGAGAAAATGAAAATCTTCTTGTGGCAGTTTGCGGCTGCATGATGCAGAGAAAAGAATCCAGAGACATTGTTCTTGAAAAATTTCCAAATGTAGATATGATTTTTGGAACGAATAATATTTATAAATTTCCAAAACTTTTACTTGAAAGACTTGAAAATGGAGTTAGAGCGGTTGATATTGAAGAGAATTATTCCAATGAAGACAATTTGCTCGGTGCAAACAGGATGTATTCTTTCAAATCTTTTGTAAATATAATGTATGGATGCAACAATTTCTGCACCTACTGCATAGTACCTTACACTAGAGGCCGTGAAAAGAGTAGACGACCAATGGATATAGTAAATGAAATTAAGGGTCTTGCGTCCCATGGTGTTAAGGAAGTAACCCTTCTTGGGCAGAATGTAAACTCCTATGGAAAGAGCCTTTCAAACAATGTAAGCTTCGTGGATCTTTTGAAAATGGTAAATGAAATAGATGGAATAGAGAGAATAAGATTTATGACCTCTCATCCACGAGATTTTTCAAAAGAGCTTGCCTACGCTTATAGAGATTTAGATAAGCTTAAAAACTTCTTACATCTTCCTGTGCAAGCTGGATCTTCAAAAGTTCTTCGTGATATGAATAGACATTATACAAAAGAAGAATATATTAGAAAGATTGATATGGTAAAAGAAATAGTTCCTGAAATTGCACTTTCCACAGATCTTATGGTTGGATTTCCAACGGAGACAGAAGAGGATTTCAAAGATACTTTAGATCTATGTAAGTATGTTGAATATGACACATCATTTACATTTATTTACTCCATGAGAGAAGGTACCAAGGCATATGAAATGGATCAGGTGCCAGAAGAAATTAAGCACGATAGGTTCAATAGACTTTTGGATTTAATATATCCTATACAACTTAAGAAGAATGAAAATGAAATTGGAAAAGTAAGGAAGGTTCTAGTAGAATCTACTTCAAAATCCGATGAAAATAAATTAAGCGGAAGAACAGATGAATTTAAACTTGTAAACTTCGATGGACCAAAAGATTTAATAGGAAAGATCGTAGATGTAAATATAACTGATGCAAACACATTTTCTTTGAAAGGTGATTTAGTTGAGAAACGTTGATTTAGAAAAAGTAACTCCTATGATGAGGCAGTATCTAGAAACTAAAAAAATTATGAAGATGCCATTCTATTCTATAGACTCGGCGATTTTTATGAGATGTTTTTTGACGATGCAATCACAGCTTCAAAGGAATTAGACCTTGCCTTAACTGGAAGGGGTGGAGGTTTGGATGACAAGATTCCAATGTGTGGAATCCCTCACCATGTTTTTAAAAATTATCTTTCAAAATTAATCGACAAGGGATACAAGGTTGCAATCTGTGACCAGGTAGAAGATCCAAAACTTGCAAAGGGAATCGTGAAGAGAGAAGTTACAAAAGTTGTAACCCCGGGAACATTCACTGACACAGACTATATTGAAGCAGGCTCAAACAACTTTATGATGAGCCTCTATGTTAGGGATAAATCTGTTTCAATAACATATGTGGACTATTCTACCGGGATGCTTTTAAGCACCAGCAAAGTATTTTTAAATGAAGGATCAAGAGATGAGTACATCGACCTTATAGTATCTAAAATTTCTCCTAAAGAAGTGGTTATAAATTCTGATGCGGAAAGATATTTCGATAAATCTGTCTTAAAAAATTATATAAACGAAAAAAATATCGAAGAGATCAAGAATAAAGAATACTTAAAGCATCTTTCAAGCGAACTAAAAGATGAACTTTTAAATAGCAAGTACAGGGAAAATATTTCTCTAGAAATGCTACTTAACTATCTTTCAAATGTGTCTAAGACTAAACTAAATCACATAGTTAAAATCGCAGATATAAATCTAGAACAGAAGATGATTCTCGATGAAAATTCCATGAGAAATTTAGAGATTCTAAAGGGACTTAACTCAAATAGAAAATCTGGATCACTTTTAGAAGTGCTAGATTATACGAAGACTTCCATGGGTCAAAGACTTTTAAGAAGATGGATAGAAGAGCCACTTTTAAATGTAGATGATATAAAGAAGAGACAGGACTATGTTGAGGAATTTAAATCTGATTTTATACTTCTTGATGATGTGAGAAGTATCCTTTCGTCAATTATGGACATAGAAAGACAGATGGTTAAGATTTCTGACAACGAAATAAATCCAAATGAATTTAATGCCCTTAAAGGCAGTTTAGAATCTGTTATGGAACTTAAGTCCTATCTTGAAGGAAGTAATTTCAAAAACCTAAACGAAATTTCTTATGAATTAAAACCTCTTTACAATATCATAGAAGAGATTGACTCCATGATAGTTGAAGACGCTCCTGTTAAGACTGTGGACGTTAAATTTATAAAAGATGGTTACAATGAAGAGCTAGACGAACTATTTAGACTTTCAAAGGATGGCAAGAAGTTCCTCATAGATTTGGAAGCGAAAGAAAAAGAAGAAACTGGAATAAAAAATCTAAAGATAAAGTACAATAAAATTCTAGGATACTTCATAGAAGTGACGAAATCTGCTTTAGATATGGTTCCAGAAAGATATATTAGAAAACAAACACTGGTTGGTTCGGAGAGATTTTTCACCATAGAGCTAAAAGAGATGGAATCAAAGATTCTAAACGCTCATGATGAAGCTAATAGTCTTCAGCTGAAACTCTATGACAACTTAATAGAAAACTTTAAAAAATACACAAGCCTACTTCTAGAAGCTTCTGAAATAGTTTCTAGGATAGATGTGCTCCAAGGGCTTGCAAAATCTGCCATCGAAAATAGATTTATAAGACCAGAACTAAACGAAGATAAAACTATCATAATAAAAGACGGAAGACATCCAATCGTAGAATTTAAAAATAGGGATGACTCATTTATTCCAAACGACACCATTTTAGATATGGATAAGAATCTTATACACATCATAACTGGACCGAATATGGCTGGTAAGTCCACCTACATGAGACAGATTGCCCTTATAGTAATAATGGCACAGATAGGAAGTTTTGTTCCGGCGAAATCATGTAATATCGGAATTGTAGATAGAATATTCACAAGAATTGGAGCATCGGACAATCTTTCTAAAGGCGAATCCACATTTATGGTTGAGATGAAGGAAGTTGCAAATATTTTAAAGAACGCAACTGACAAATCTCTAATAATCTTGGACGAAGTGGGAAGAGGTACATCTACCTTTGATGGCATGAGCATCGCATGGTCAATAGTTGAATATATAAGCGAAAATATCGGAGCAAAGACTGTGTTTGCGACCCATTACCACGAACTATCAAAGATAGAAGAAACCTATAAAAATGTTTCGAACTTAAATATAAAAGTTAAAAAAGACGGTGAAGAAATAATCTTTTTAAGAAAGATTGTGGAAGGTTGGACCGATAATTCATACGGCATTGACGTTGCAAAGCTTGCAGGAATAGATGAAAAAGTTACGAAGAGGGCAGAAGAGATCCTAAAATCACTAGAAAAAACCAAAGATCTAAATGTAAAAGTGAAAAAAGATGTGGTTTTTGAAAAATCTCTATTCGACGTTAAAAGGGATAATTTTATAGACGACTTAAAGAAACTAGATCCAGACTCTCTAACTCCAAGGGAAGCTCTTGATTTGGTTTATGAAATAAAGAAAAAATCCGGTGAATTAAATGATTAATATTTTAGATGAATATACGGTTTCAAAGATTGCTGCAGGAGAAATAATCGAAAATCCAGCTTCAATCATAAAGGAACTGCTTGAAAATTCCATAGATGCGGGGGCGAAGAATATAACCGTAGAAGTTAAGGATGGGGCTGCAAACTATCTTAGAGTTTCAGACGATGGTTCTGGAATTGAAAAAGATGATTTGAAGTATGCCTTTCTTCGTCATGCCACTTCAAAACTTAAAACTTCTGAGGATCTATTTAACATTCACTCATTAGGATTTAGGGGAGAGGCACTGGCTTCTATTTCAAACGTTTCAAAACTCACCTGTATTACTAAGACAAAATCGGATTTAACAGCGACGGTGGTTGAAGTTGAGAATGGAGAGATAAAAAGCGAAAAAAATATCGCATCCAACGAAGGGACTACATTTATAATTAGAGATGTTTTCTACAATACACCGGTTAGAAAAAAATATTTAAAGAGTGAGAATTTAGAGTTTTCATATATCTTTGATGTAGTTGAAAAACTATCTTTGTCTAGATCAGATGTATCATTTACTTTAGTAAGGGATGGAAAAGTTGTAGTATCAAGTATTGCCAATGAAAATTTAAAAAATCATATCCATTCAGTTCTCGGTTCAGATATCACGAGAAACTTGGTAGAAATAGAACATGAGGAAGAAGGATACAAGGTTAAAGGTTTTATCTCAAACAATATGCTCTACAGATCCACGAGAAATCATGAGTATTTATTTGTAAATGGAAGGTTTGTGAAGAACTTGGAAATCGCTAGAGCAATTGAAAAGAGCTACAAATCTCTAATTCCACTAAACAGATTTCCAGTGTACCTACTATATATTGAGATAGATCCAAAACTTGTGGATGTAAATATCCATCCAAAGAAACATGAGATTAAACTTTCCAACGAAAATAGATTGATTGAAATCTTGGATATGCTTGTAAGAGAAAAGTTATATAAGAACACATCCATCTTCAAAGTAAATTTTGAAGAAAAAGAAGAAAAGAGCATCTTCGAAGAGTTTGAAAGTATCGATGATAATTCTAATGAAAGTTCAGAAGAAGATACCTGGTTCAATAGACCGACAGAGAAGACCAATACATCAAATGAATTTATAAAGGTAATCGACGGAATAGATTTTTCACATGAAGATGATTCTTTAGAAGTTGAGGATGAGAAAAGAGAAAAACAAACTGACTCTCTTTCAAATAATATTACTAAATATGAAAATATATCCTTCAATGTGGCGGATAAATCAGATGAATACCTAGTAGAGAAACCACAAATTTTAAAAGATCTTTTAAATTCTACCTACAAGGGAAGCCTTTTTAAGACCTACCTAATATTTGAATCCTACGAAGATAAATTCTACATCGTGGACCAACACGCAGCCCATGAGAGAATAAACTACGAAAAATTTAAGAGAGAATTTGAAGAAAAAAGCATCGAGAGACAAGTGCTTCTAAGTCCACTTTTAGTTGAGGTTACTTCAGAGGAGAGAAAGGTGCTTCTAGAAAATACAGAAAATTTAAAGAATTTAGGATTTTATTTTGAAGAGTTTGGAGAAAAATCATTTCTTCTAAGGGAGATTCCTATTATTTTTGGAAAACCTTCAGGACTTGGTTTTATCCACGAGCTTCTTTCTGACTCATATGACAATCTCTACAAAGTAGATCCATACAAAATCATGACCAAAGCATGTAAGGCATCTGTAAAGGCGGGAGATAGTCTAAGTATAGAAGAGATAAAAGAGCTCATAAAACTTTTGTCAAACTGTGACAATCCGCTTACTTGTCCACATGGCAGACCGACCATATTAGAACTTAAAAATTATGATTTAGAAAGGCTGTTTTTAAGATGAAAGAGAATTTAATGATTATTCTTGGACCGACAGGAATCGGAAAGACATCACTTTCAATAGAAATAGCTAAAAAATATAACGGTGAAATAATTGGTGCAGACTCCATGCAAATCTACAAGGGATTTGACATAGGAACAGGAAAAGTAACAGAAGAAGAGATGGAAGGGATACCTCACCATTTAATAGATTTTCTAGATCCAAAAGCCGAGTTCTCGGTGGAAGAGTTTAGGACTCTTGCAAGAAAAAAGATAAGCGAAATAAATAAAGAAGGCAAGCTTCCGATAATGGTAGGAGGTACAGGTCTCTATATAAACTCAATTGTCTATGATTTTTCCATGCAAAAGATAGAAAAAGACGAAGAATATAGAAAGTACTTGGATAGTTATATCGATGAGCATGGTTTGGAAAGTCTGTACGCGAAAATGTTGGAGCTGGACCCAAAACTTGAAGACAATATCCATCCAAACAATCGTCATAGAATCATAAGAGCCATGGAAATTCTAAACTCTGGAGAAAAAAAAGAGACAGAAGATTTTAGAAGAGAAAATACTGATTACAATCTCTATATGTTAGGACTTAATACGGACCGGGAAGTTCTCTATGACAGAATAAATAGAAGAGTTGACATGATGATGGAAGAAGGATTTTTAAATGAAGTCAAAAGTCTCTATGAAAAGGAAATTGATGAACACTTCCAATCTATGAAGGCAATCGGATATAGGGAAATGCTTATGTACCTTGAAGGAAAAGTGGATCTTGAATTTGCGGTAGATAAGATGAAACAATTTTCGAGAAACTATGCAAAGAGACAGCTCACTTGGTTTAGAAGAGACGAAAGAATCAGATGGTTCGATCCATTAAATGAAGATAGAAAGGAAATTTTCGAAGAAATTGAAAGAAAGTTTTTTTAATTTAATAAATGAAAGTTACGGGGTCAGCAGAGAAATCTATGACTTTGTACAGATTAGAGAATCCGAAGTATTTAAGGAAATGGAATATTTAAAAGAAATAAAAGAATATAACCAACTTAAAATACTAAAAGCGATGCAAAATAATAATCTTTGTGCCACAGATTTTAACTGGACAACAGGATATGGATATGGAGATATAGGAAGAGATAAGGTCGAAGCCATCTACACAGATGTATTTAAAGCACAGTCCACATTGGTAAGACCAAATATTGTAAGTGGAACCCATGCGATTTCACTGGCTCTATTATCAAATTTAAAAGCGGGAGATCATCTACTATACATCACTGGAAAGCCTTACGATACACTTCTAAAAGTAATAGGAGTTACAGGAGAAGAACCAGGATCTATGAAGGATATAGGAATCGAATTTTCCTACGCTGAACTTGAAAATGGAGTGGTAGGCTTCGAAAACGTCAAGGAAAAGTTCCAAGACAACACAAAGATTGTAGCTATTCAAAGATCTACTGGATACTCTGACAGAAGAGCGCTAACTATAGATGAAATAGAAGACGCAATAAATATAGTAAGAAAGATAAATAAAGACGTAATAATCTTTATAGATAACTGCTACGGAGAGTTCACAGATTACAAAGAACCACTAGAAGTTGGAGCAGATTTAATGGCTGGCTCACTAATAAAAAATCCTGGAGGAGGACTTGCTTTTTCTGGAGGATATGTGGCTGGAAGAGAAGACTTGGTAGAAAGATGTGCCAATAGACTTACAGCGCCAGGGATAGGAAGAGAATGTGGTCTAACCTTTGGGATGACAAGGCAGATCCTTCAAGGATTATTTATCGCTCCAAAGGTAGTATATGATGCACTACTAGGTGCCAATTTAGTTTCAAAATGTTTTGAGAAGATGGGCTTTAACTCTATTCCAAAATCTACAGATAAACGCTCAGACATAGTAACTGCAATAGAACTTAAAGATAGAAAACTCGTAGAAATATTTTGCGAAGCTGTCCAAGATTCAAGTCCGGTTGATTCACAGTTCACACCAGTTGCTTGGGATATGCCAGGGTATGAAGATCAAGTAATCATGGCTGCAGGAGACTTCATAGAAGGTTCATCCATTGAACTGAGTGCAGATGGTCCGATGAGAGAGCCATACTACGTGTACTTTCAAGGCGGACTTACCTATGACCATGTGAAGATTGCAGTTTTAAATATTTTAAATAAGATTAGAGAAAGTGGAGAGTTTGATTATGAATTTTGAAGAAGTAATAAAAAGTAGGTACTCCCTTAGACAGTTTGATGAAACTAGGGAAGTTGAAGATGTTGTACTTAAAGAAATTTTAGATATGGCGATAAACGCTCCATCTGCATGTAACTCCATGCCATATAAAATAACCGTAGCTACAAAAGAAAAAGCAAAACTCATAGCTAGTCAAAGAAAGATGGCAATGAATAAATTTGCAGAGAAAGCAAAAGTTATATTTATAATCGAAGAAGATAGCTATAATCTTACTGCAAAAGCAGGAAATAAAATAACAGATATAGATTTTCGCTCAATAGATATAGGAATAATGACACAAAATATCTGTCTTGCCGCAAAGTCGAAAGGACTTGGAACTTGTATACTAGGAATGTTCGATGAGAAGAGTATCCAGAAAATCATAGGAACAAAATCTCCAATCAGACTTTTAATTGCTATGGGTTACCCAGAAAAAGACAGAGAACCAGCTAAGAAGAAATCAGTTGAGGAAGTATTTAGAATAATATGATTAATATAATTGGTTTAGGAGCAGGATCCTATGAAGAACTGACATTAGAAGCTTGTAGAACTTTAAAAAATGGAAACAGAAACTTCACAAGGACAAAGGAAACAGAAGCGATAAAATATTTTGAAATGGAAAATATCCCATACGCTTCATTTGATGACTACTACGAAGATGCAGAGAGTTTTGACGAAGTATATAAGAAAATAGTAAGTACACTTTTAGAAGAAGAAAAGTCCGGGGATATTAATTATTCTGTACCAGGACATCCACTTGTTGCGGAAAGAACAGTGAGAATGCTAATAGAATCTGGAGTAGAGTATAAGATAATAAGCGGACTTAGTTTTATAGAACCGACCTTAAATATTGTAAAAAAAGATATTTCAGAAGGATTTATTCTATTAGACGCTCTTGAAATAAGCGATTTAATGATAGATCCAAAGAAACATGTAATAATAACACAGGTCTACAACGAAAGAATTCTATCAGATATGAAACTTTTGCTTTCTTCAATTTATGGAGATGAATATGAAGTCTACTTGGTAGTGGACGCTGGACTTGAAAGTGAAAGTGGAAAGAAATTAAAGATAGAAGATTTGGACAGAGGTCACTTTTTAAATCATAGAACATGTCTATTTATTCCAAAATCAGATATAAAAACTATTCTAGATTTGGAAAAAATTTTAAAAGAAGTAGAAGTTGATGAAAGTTTAGAAGAAATTTCCGATGAATTTATAACCATTTGGAACAAGATTCGGGTGGGAAATAGGTATGGTTATTGGGAAATGAGTGAGATATTTGATAAAATCTCAAAAAAATAGCCATTTATTATAGTTTTTCGCATAAAACTATTGGAAAAATAGAGAAACTATTGTATAATTACAGATATACAGATGATTATCATCAATTTAAAAAATTGAAATTTTCATTAATTAGGAGGATGTAATGAATAAAGCAGAATTAATTGCAAATATTGCAGAAAAAAGTAATTTAACAAAAAAAGATGCAGAAATGGCTCTTAACGGTTTCCTTACAACTGTTCAAGACGCACTTGCAAGCGGAGAAAAAGTACAACTTGTAGGATTTGGAACTTTCGAAGTTAGAGAAAGAAAAGCAAGAGAAGGAAGAAACCCAAGAAATCCTGAAGAAGTTATTAAAATTCCTGCTTCAAAAGCACCTGTATTCAGATCAGGAAAAGCACTTAAAGAAGCTGTTAATAAATAAGTTTTTTTAGCTGTATCAGTGATACAGCTATTTTAATGATTTACTTATAAGTAAAAAGCTTGTTAAACAAAAGAAATTTTGTTATAATATTTTAATGGAGAATAGGAGGTAGAAAACATGAAACAAGGAATTCACCCAGAATATAAAGAAGCAACTGTAACCTGCGCTTGTGGAAATACCTTTAAAACTGGTTCTGTTAAA
Source organism: Peptoniphilus sp. BV3AC2 (assembly GCF_000478945.1). Taxonomy (NCBI): domain Bacteria; kingdom Bacillati; phylum Bacillota; class Tissierellia; order Tissierellales; family Peptoniphilaceae; genus Peptoniphilus; species Peptoniphilus sp. BV3AC2. The sequence continues at coordinate 21,888 of NZ_AWXD01000029.1, forward strand.
GAAGATTTAAAGGTTGAAGTTTGCTCAGAGTGTCATCCATTCTACACTGGAAAACAAAAGTTTACTGACCATGGCGGACGTATTGAAAAATTCAACAAGAAATTCGGAAGAAAATAAGTTTAAGGGGAGGTTTTTTAACTTCCCTTTTTTAAATTATGAAATTAAAAGATATACAGAAAATATTAGTAGATGGTTTAGAAAATATAGAGTTTACAGATCCATTTATAGAATCTAGGAGAATTTTAATGGAGGTGCTCGATGTTTCTATGACCTACCTAATTTTAAATGAAGAACAAGAATTAAATAAAGAAAAAGAAGAAGAGATCATAGATATTTTAAATAGAAGAAAGAATGGAGAACCACTACAGTATATACTAGGTCATAGTGAATTTTATGGTCTAGATATTCTTCTAAAGGGCAAGGTACTTATTCCAAGACCAGATACTGAAGTATCTTTAGAAAATATTCTAAAGAGACTAAAACCTGGGGACAGATTTTTAGAATTAGGAGTAGGATCTGGCGCGGTTATATGTAGTGTTGCAAAGAATAGTAATGCTAAATGTTTTGGAGTAGATATTTCAGAAGATGCTCTAGAATGTACTAGGCTAAATATAGAAAACTTAAACTTAAAAAATGTAGAAGTTAAATATTCGGATTTATTTGAAAATGTAGAAGGAAAATACGATATAATCTATTCAAACCCTCCATATATAAAGTCTCATGAGATTTTAAATTTACAGGTTGAGATTACAGACTATGAACCAAGGCTTGCACTTGATGGTGGAGAAGATGGACTTGATTTCTATAAAAAGATTATTTCAGAATATAGAGATTATTTGAATGAAGGCGGATATTTAATATTTGAAATAGGCCATGATCAAGGAGAGTTCTTTGAAAAATTAGGGGCTGAAATCATAAAAGATTTAAATGGACTTCCAAGAGTAGTAATAATGAGGTGATAAAATGTTTGAGAATATACAAGTATTTGAAGATCGCTATGTAGAACTTGAAAAAGACTTGATAAATGTAGAGGTTATAAATAACTCTGCACTATACCAAAAAACGGCAATAGAACACGCAGAACTAGAGCCTATTGTACACAAGTATAGAGAATATAAAAAACTAGAAGAAGATTTAAGTGGAAACAAAGAGCTTCTCGCAGAAGATCTTGACGACGATATGCTTCAACTGGTAAAAGATGATATAAAAAACATAGAACAAGAATTAGAAAAAGTAACGGAAGAATTAAAGAGACTTTTAGTTCCAAAAGATCCTAATGACAACAAAAACGTAATAGTTGAGATTAGAGCTGGAGCAGGTGGAGATGAAGCTGCACTATTTGCAGGAGTACTTCTAAGACAGTACCTAATGTATGCAGAAAAATGCGGATTCAAAACAGATATCATGAGCACCAATGAAATTGGAATAGGCGGTTACAAAGAAGTGGTATTTATGATAGAAGGTAAGGGAGCCTACTCTAAATTAAAATATGAATCAGGAGTGCACAGAGTTCAAAGGGTTCCTGAAACAGAAAGTTCTGGTAGAATCCATACTAGTACCGCAACGGTTGCAGTTCTACCGGAAGCAGAAGATGTAGAAATTGAAATAGACCCATCTGATATTAGAGTCGATGTATTTAGATCTTCTGGTAATGGTGGACAATCTGTAAACACAACTGACTCAGCTGTTAGAATCACACACTTACCAACTGGAATTGTAATTTCTTGCCAAGATGAAAAGTCACAGCTTAAAAATAAAGAAAAAGCTATGAAGATTCTAAAGACAAAACTTTATGACTTGGAACTTCAAAAACAAGCTCAAGAACTTAGTGCAGAGAAGAGAAGTCAAATTGGTAGTGGAGATAGATCAGAAAGAATAAGGACCTACAACTATCCACAAGGTAGGGTTACAGACCATAGAATCGGACTTACTTCCCATAGAATAGATGCCATAAACAATGGTGATTTAGATGAAATAATAGATGCACTAACTCAATATTATGAAGCTAAAAAAATTGAAAATATGGATTAAGAGTAGGATTTGGTAAGCCCATTATTACTATAGAATCTTGAATAAAATCTCCTAATATAGTATTATATACAAGTAAAGGTATAAAATTTTAGGAGGTATTACTATGAACGCAATGACAAGTGAAAACTTAAGATCAGCATTTGGTGGAGAATCTCAAGCACATATGAGATATAGAATTTGGGGAGACGAAGCTGAAAAACAAGGATTCCCAAATGTAAAGAGATTATTTGATGCTACATCAGAAGCTGAAGCAGTTCACGCAACACTACACTTCAAAGCTCTAAAAGATGTAAAGGGTGATTTCTCAGTTACATCAGGAGCAGGATTTGGACTTGGAACTACATCAGAAAATCTTCAAGCAGCAGCAGATGGAGAAAGATTTGAATTTACTCAAATGTATCCAGCATATATTGCAGTTGCTGAATTCCAAGAAGAAAAAGAAGCTGTACGTGCAATGAGATTTGCAGTTGAAGCTGAAAAAGTTCACGAAGAAAGATATCTAGAAGCTAAGAAAGATGTAGATGCAGGACATGACTTAAAAGCAGAAAATATTCTACTTTGCCCAGTATGTGGATATATCACATTCGATGCAAATGAAGAATCTTGCCCAATCTGTCATACAAAATCTTCAAAGTTCGTAGCTTACTAATTATTTTAAAAGATATATTGAAACTCTTTCCTAAAGGAAGGAGTTTTTTTATGCGGTAAAATATTAATAGTATAATTCACAAATTTTTCACACATTAAAGTACATTGTATGTTAAAATGTTAGAAAGAAAAGATAGTATTACATATTGACTTTAACGTGTAAAACTGTTAGTATAAAACTTACAAAAAGGAGGATTTAAATGTATAGCTCTAAAATTAAGAACGAACAAACAGACGGATTTTTTGAAGCGGTTCTTCAATTAAAAAATATGGAAGAATGTTACAGATTCTTCGAAGATATTTGTACAGTTAAAGAAATTCAAGCAATTGCACAAAGACTTGAAGTAGTTAAATTACTTGTACAAAACAAAACTTACCATGAAATAGAAGAAGAAACAGGTGCTTCAACAGCTACAATATCTAGAATAAATAGATCACTTAACTATGGTTCTGACGGATATAAACTAGTTCTTGAAAGAATAGGAATAAAATTCGACAGCAAGAAAAAATAATAATTAATAATAGCGGTTAGTCCGCTATTTTTTATTTACTACATTATAAAATTAGAATTAATAATAAATTTTAAATATAAAAATGCTACGAAAAATTCGTAGCATTAATTTATTTAATCATTTTTTATATTGATGGTCTTAAAGTCTGTATATACAGCAAGACCTAGCACCTTTTGAGGGTGTCTCTTTACATTTATTTTTTCCGTGTAATCAACTGCTATATTTGAAGAATATCTCACTGAGGAGTACTTAGCTGCAAGTGTAGCAGCGTATTCAATTACACTTTCAGAGAACTTTCTACCATCATTTTTAATAATTACATGGGATCCTGGTGCGTCCTTTACGTGGAACCAAAGATCATTTCTTCCTGCAGATTTAAATGTAAGATTGTCGTTTTGTCTGCTATTTTTGCCGACAAAGATTGTAAAACCATCTTCTGTTTTAAACTCAAGGGGCTTAGAAAGTTTTACCTTTTTCTTATTCTTCTTTTTTATAAATCCAAAATTTCTAAGTTCATCTTGTATTTCTTCGATGTCTTCCTTTTTTTCAGCAATTTCTAAATAAGATTTTGCAGAATTTAAATATAAGAGTTTATTTTTTGTGTTTTCAATTTCTGGTTTTAAAACCTCTTCACGAACCTTCATCTTTTGATAAGTTTTGTAGAATTTTCTTGCGTTCTCTTGGGCGGATAGTCTTGCGTCTAGGGGAATAGTGATTGGATTCATGTTGTCAAAGAAATTTTCTAGTGTAACTTCCTTTTCTCCCTTTTCAATTCTATAAGAATTTGAAGAGATAAGGTCGCCGTAAACTTTATACTTCTCACGATTTTTAGAATCTTCCTGTTCAATTATAAGTTTTTCCAATTTCTTTTCCAGCTTAGAAATATTGTGATCTACCACTTTTAGTACATCGGATCCAATGTTTTTAAGATTTATATCCTTTGATTTTTCAAAATAAAATTTATCTATTGCAGAGGAAATACTCGGCAATTCCTCTAAATTAGAACTATTGTAGTAGCTTGGTTTAAAAGAAGTAAAGTCGATTAGTTTTCTCTCGCTATTATAAATTAAATAAGCCTTGTCAGTATGATCTAAATCAGAAAAAAACTTAGCTATTTTATCTCCGTTAGACTCATTTAGTCCAAGCCCACTAAGAGGTATATCCTCATCAATAGATAGTCTCTCTGCAAGCTCTCTCGCTGTTGTGTTACTAATTCCGGTGAAGAGATTTACAAAAGTATTCTTAATGGATTTTCCCTTTGGTGCTTCATCTAAAATTTTTATAAAATCTTCTGAGTTTAAATCGAGAGGATTTATTTTATCTGAAATTACTTCAAAATTGTATTCTAAACCAGGAAGCACAGAACGGACGCGAGAAATATGCGGTCCAATTCTCTTTATAGAATCTATAATCTTTCCATCTTCAGTAAGTATTATATTTGAATGTCTGCCCATGATTTCTAGATTTAGTCTTTTTATTACCAAATCTCCAAGTTCAGATCTGCTTTCTATATCTATAAATAGGATTCTGTCCATCTTGTGTTGAGAAATATCTTTTATTACTCCACTTTGTAGATGTTTTCTAAGAAGCATACAAAAGGAAGGTGGCATCTGTGGATTTTCATAATCAATTTCTGTCAAATTTATTCTTGGAAATGTGGCATTGGTTGATATGAAGAGTCTGTATTTTTCGCCCATTCCTCTCATCTGTATAATTATATCCGTATCGTTTGTTTGGTATATTTTTTCTATTTTTAATCCGAGAATTTTGTCTCTCAGTTCATTTTTTAAAGCTAGCATGGTAGATCCATCGTAAGCCATAAAATCACCTCATAAAAATTATATCAAGAAGAAAGGTATTTACCAAATTATTTTCGATTCATAATTAATAGTTTTTTAAGAAATTAAGACTTATTTATTTGATAGAATATAGATGGAGGTTACTATGGACGTATATAATATTTTAGTCGCAGAAGACGATAAAGAGATAAGAGATTTAATAGGACTTTATTTAGAAAGAGAAAATTACAGAGTTTTCTACGCAGAAGACGGAGAAAAGTGCCTGGAAATATTTGATAGAGAACATATTGATTTAATCATCATGGATCTTATGATGCCTAATGTATCTGGGGAAGATGCAATCCTTAGAATCAGAGAAAATTCTTATGTGCCAATCATAATTCTATCTGCCAAGTCCCAAGAATTTGAAAAGATAATCGGTTTAAATATCGGGGCAGATGACTATATGACCAAACCATTTAATCCATCTGAGTTAATGGCGAGGGTGGCATCACAACTTAGAAGAACTAAGAAGTATGTAAAAGAAAGTGCGAGCATCGTAGAAATCGGGAATTTAAAACTGGATAAGAATCAAAAGACAATATTTTTAAATAATAAAAAGATAGATTTAACAAATATTGAATACCTGATTCTAGAGTTTATGATGAGTAATCCAAACGTCGTATTTTCAATAGATAAAATCTATGAAGAAGTTTGGAATGAGCCTGCGATAGATCCTAAGACAGTCACTGTTCACATAAGAAGAATTAGAGAAAAGATTGAAGCTGATCCACAAAACCCAATCTATTTAAAAGTTAAATGGGGAATGGGATATATTTTTGTAGATCCGAGAAAGAATGATAAATGATGAAGAAGATATTTAAAGAGTACAAATATGTACCGATTGTGACGATTATACTTCTCATAATTTCTATTACCTCAGCTAGCATTGTAGGAACTATAAAGTCTCAATCGAAAACTAAAAATCTATCTGGACAAATTAAATATTCTATAAATGACCAGATAAATTTAAGTCTTTATAAACTTCTTGATATGAAGACTGAATTCTTCTATGATTACGCAATAAAATCCATAAAAAATGATAGCAAAATTGTAAATAGCAGCTTCTACTACGAATCAAAAGATGGTAAGCTTATGATTTATAAGACCAGCGGAGGAATTCTATATTCTGGAGAAAAGGGTGAGACCATTTCAGAAGAAAAGGATGATGGATTCGTAATCAGTGGAGATGGCTACAAGAAATTAGTTGATTTTTCTGGAAATGTTTCTGTTTTCTATGCCAACAAAGAAATAAATGAAACTGAAAAAGAAAAACTAGAAGATGAAAAATTTATCTATCCAAGATATCTAACCAATATGGAAGAGTTTTCTCCAATGGATCCTAGAAAGTTTGATAAAAAAATACATGGTCTAATAATAAAAGGTTCCTATGAAAATAAAAAGCTAAATCCAATTACAATTTCAAGAACCTATTCTGAAGATATCTTTAAAAAATATGATAAAAATATTATAAAGAGTTTTGAAAAGAGTGTACTAGATGCGGTTACAAATTCTTATTCTAACATAGACAATACGGATATTATTTCTCTATATTTTTATTATGGAGTGGATTATTCCAGCGAAAATTTTGCAAAACTATATAACAATATTATCTTTTCAGAGTATTATCAAAACCCAGTCCTAATTAGCGGATATGTGTTTTTAATAGCGATGGCGCTCTACGGATTGCTATTTGACATATCAGTAAGAAAATCTAAGTATGTAAAGACTGCCTTTAGAATCCCTGCGGAAGTGTTATTTCTATTGACATACTACTTCTTCATTATATTTCTAATTCATACTAATTATATAAATCTAACCCGGTTTGACAATACATTTAGAATGGACGGTAGCCTAAATACATTGGTGTTACAGTTTTATATCTTTGCATTAGTAGCATCTGCATTCGTATTTTTGAGTTTACTTTTCTTGAGGGATATTCTTAAAAATAAAATAAGGTCTCAGGTAGTTGAGCATTCACTAGCAAGTAAAATTTCTAGAGTTATAAATAAAAATTTCAGCCTAGAAAATTTATCCAACATCAAGATATTAATAATCTATATTTTGTTTATATTTGCCGGAATTATTGGAATTGAATCTGTAAATTACGCTTATAGAGGAAATATTTTTGCAATTTGGTTTATACTTATTACAGTATTTGCAATATATTTTGCAACCAATGCAAAAGATTATAAGAAGATAATGGAATATTCAAAATATCTAGCGGAAGGAAATTTTGAAAATAATTTAGAAGATATAGACGGCTACGAAAATGTGGTAGAAAACTTAAATAAGACGGGAAGAAACTTGGATAATATTTTAAGTGAAAAGTTGGATTCTGAAAAATTAAAATCTGAGCTAATAACAAATGTTTCCCACGATTTAAAGACTCCTCTCACATCGGTTATAAATTATTCAACCCTTCTAAAAGATGAAAATCTATCTTTAGAAAATAGGATAAAATATGCGAAAATTGTAAATGAGAAGAGCATGAAGATCAAGTATTTAATCGAAGATCTATTTGAAATATCTAAGATAAGTTCTGGAGAAATAGATGTGCACAAAGTAGATTTCGAATTAAATGAGATGCTACTTCAGATGATAGGCGAGTGGGAAGACAAGTTTAAAGAAAGAGGACTAGAAATAGTTTCAAGCCCAATAAACGTAGCAGAAGTAAACCTTGATCCAGATTTAATGTATAGGGTTTTCCAAAATATTTTTTCAAATATCTATAAGTATGCCTTAGAAAATACAAGGGTCTACGTAGATCTATTCGTAAATCAAGAGATAGCTATAATATTTAAAAATATTTCCAAAGAGGAATTAAATTTAAGTTCAAAAGAACTTCTAGAAAGATTTGTAAGGGGAGATAGCTCAAGAAAGACAGAGGGAGCAGGACTTGGACTCTCAATAGCTAAATCTTTAGTAGAAGTACAAGATGGAGAGTTCTATATAGATATCGACGGTGATTTATTTAAACAATCAATAGTGTTTAAAAATAAATTTATAGGAATATAATATTTCTATGTAGGAAAAAATTTAAGAACTCAAGCTTTGAAAATTGGAGTATAGAATTGAAAATATTAATGATTGAAGATGACAGCACAATTGCTTTTGCTGTTAAAACTTACTTAAACAAGCATAATATTGAAACTATTATTTATAACAATCTTTCTCAGACAGAGAATATTAATTTTAATGATTTTGATTTAATTCTTCTTGATGTTAATCTCCCAGATGGGTCAGGCTTTAATTTTTTAAAGTGGCTGAGGGGATTTTCTGACCTTCCTGTAATAATGCTTACTGTAAAAAATGAAGATGAATATGTTATAAAAGGTCTTTCCCAAGGAGCAGATGACTATATTACAAAACCTTTTTCTCTTCCTGTCCTAAAGGCGAGAATAGACAATGTTTTTAGTAGAAAAATTAAAAAAGTGAATGATCTGACTTTTGAAAATTTATCTTTAGATCTTATATCAAAACAAGCTTCGATAGATGGAAAAGATTTAGACCTTAACTTAAAAGAGTTTGCTATATTGGAAATGCTTTTAGAAAACCAAAATATAAATCTACTAAGAGAGCGAATTTTAGATTATGTTTGGGGTTATGATTTTTATGAAGTTAATGACAATACCCTAACTGTAACCATAAAAAGACTCAGATCTAAACTTGGAGATTACGGTAAGCATATAAAAACTCTTAGAGGAATAGGATATAGGTGGGACAATGAATAAAAACAAAAACATTTTACTTGTCTTAATTTTAAATTTACTAATGTCTTTGTTTGTAATTTATCTCAATCCAAGATTTGATATTCTAACTCTTATAGGTTTTTTACTTATAAATACAATTCTGTTTATAGCTATTTCAAAAATTGAAAAGAAAAAAGAAAAAGTTCTTGAGGATAAGATTAATAATATATTTAACCTTCTCCATTCATTGGATTTACACTCGGATAATTATGAAATTATAGATGATGAATTTGGAAAATTAAGAGATGAGATTATTAAAATTATTTTAGAAAACAAGAGGATTGCTGAAAATGCTGAAAAAAATAAAGAAATTTTAAGGGAATATACGGAAGATATTGCCCATCAAATAAAAACTCCTCTAACTGGATCTCTATTATTACTTGACTTATTAGAAGACGAAGAAGATGAATCGGTAAAAGAATATATATCTAGACTTAGGGACAATCTCCTTAGACTTTACAATCTATCCGATATTTTATTAAAACTTGCTGCCATTGATTCTGGCACAATTGAAATGACAAGAGACAGAGTTTCGGCTCGAGATTTAATTGATGATAGCATACGAAACCTAAAAGATTATTTTATTAATGATAATGTTGAAATTCCCCTTTATGGAAATGATTTTGATCTTATATGCGATAAGAAATGGACTTATGAGGCACTTTTCAATGTTATGAAGAATGGTCTAGAAGCTACAGAAGGTAGACAGATAGAAATTCAACTTAAAGAAACAAATCTATATAAAAGTATTTTTGTGGAAGATTTTTCTAAAGGTTTGGATCGTGAAATGTTAGAAAAAGTTTTTAAACGTTTTTACAAGATGGATCCAAATTCAAAAGGTTATGGAATTGGACTTCCTATGGCAAAATCTGTCATGGAAAGGCAAAATGGAGAGCTTTTATATCATAAGGGGAAAAAATCAAATGCCTTCGAACTAAGATTTTATAACTGATTTAATTATGGCTGTGTAAATAAAGCACAGTCTTTTTTTCTAGTCACTTTCCAGTCACTTAAGTCTAATATCATATAAGGAAGATAAGGAGGACTAAATATGAATATTGTAAAAACAGTAGATTTAACAAAAACTTACAATAGCGGAGTAGAAGTACACGCTCTATCAAATGTGAATTTTGAAATGGATAAAGGAGATCTTGTCGCCATTATTGGAGATAGCGGGTCAGGAAAGTCTACCTTGCTTCACCTATTAGCAGGAGTTGATAAACCAACAAGTGGGGATATTTTTATTCAAGATAAAAATATTACCAAGTTTAACAACGATGAGATGACAATCTTTCGTAGAAGGAATATAGGCGTTGTATATCAATTTTTTAATTTGATTCCAAACATCAACGTTCGAAAAAATATTTTGCTTCCTCTTTTGTTAGACAATAAAAAGGTAGATGAAGAATATTTAAAGGAAATTTTATCTATACTAGGAATAGAAGGAAAGCTTGATAGGTATCCAAAACAATTATCAGGTGGCGAGCAACAAAGAGTTGCCATTGCCAGAAGTTTGATTACAAGACCTGCCATAATCTTAGCAGATGAGCCGACAGGAAATCTTGATAGAAAAAATTCTGAAGAAATCACAGGACTTTTTAGACTAGTAAATAAGAGATTGAACTCTACGATTATGATTATCACCCACGATGAAAAGGTTGCGAATGCATGTGATAAAGTTTATAAGATGATTGATGGTAGGTTAAGTTTCTTGGGAGATGAGTCTTATGAAAATTATTAACGATCTTGCCAGTGGAGCTGTTAAAAATAAAAAAAAGACACCCTAGCCATTAAAATTTCCATACTTTTGGCAGTAATTTTACTAGGAACTGTTATTTTTATTTTCGACTCAATAAACACTGAACAGTATGAATATGTAAAGAAAACTATTGGAGATTATCATGTAAATATAGGTGAAATTGACGAAAATTTTTATGATAAATTAAAAAACGATACAGACATAGAAAAAGTATCTTTTAATAAAATCATTAATACAGACTTAAATGCAGTTATATATGAAAATGGAGATTCCGAAAGTCTTCTGGGCTATGAAATCAAAAATGGTAGAAAACCGGAAAATTCAAATGAACTTTTAGTGCCAGAGAGATTTTTATTAAAAAATAAGGAGTATGATTTAGGTTCTGAGATAATTGAAAATAAAAAGACATATACCATAGTTGGTGTTTACGATGATTATGGATATTCTTTTGAAGATACTATGCTTATAGGTTTAGCAGATAGCAATAAAAAGGATTATCTATTTGAAAACAATGGTGAAATAGAAGCGCAGATTTGGTATAAAAGCATAAGGGACACCTATACAAAGACTCGAAAAATTTTGTCTGAAATGAATATTGATGAGAAAAAAGCCTTAGATATTGGAAGAGTTTTTTACAACAAAGATATTTTAGAGCATAGTATGGTTTATCCCAAAGGAATTATTCCACCTAAAAGCGTAATCAATTTAGCTATAGAAAAATATGGGATGGCTTTCTTTCTCTGCGTACTTTTTGCCTTTATTATATATGGTGCTTTTAATGTATGGAATAATAGAGATTTAAAAGAAATTGCTCTTTTAAAAAGTACTGGGATGACTAAAAAGCAAGTTAGACAAATGATTCGAAAGAAGGCATCTAAACTTTCAATCTTGCCAATAGCTTTAGGGACAGTCTTATCTTGGGCTTTTGCAAATCTACTCCTATATTTGTTGTGGTTTAACAATTCTATCTCTTACAAAAAAATGTCAAATATTTTAGGCGAAAGTCTAAAATCTCCAGACTTTAATTTAGTAATACCAAGTATTGGATCTATTTTAATAATTATTCTGTTATCCTTATTAATGGTTTATTTTTCAGCATTGATTCCTGCAAAGAAAAGCTCAAAGATAAAGGTTATTGAGGGATTAAATGGCATTACAGAAAAAAATATTAAGTTTGGTAAGTCAAAAATAAATGGACCTATAGAAAAGACTTTAGCAAAAGATTATTATAGGTCCTATCGTTCAACCTATCGAATTATTGTAATTTCAATGGCTCTATCAGCCTTTGTACTTACCACAGTTTTAGTTAGCCAGTCATATAGAACTTTGAATGAAAAATATAATTCATATAAAAGTCCTTACAATTTTAACTCTAGTATTTATACTGACGATTTTTTGGATAAAAATTTTGTGGATGATATGGAAAAAGTTAAGGGTATAGAACAATTTCATATCTATCAAAGAGTAGATACAAAGTTTTATGTTGGTGAAAATGAAGACTTTATTTCTAAAGATTTAAAAAATTCTCTAGATAGTGGTAAAAAATCCAGTGATAAACTTTATGCTAGTATCTATGCACTAACAGAAAAAGATTTTAAAAACCTTTTAGAAGTAAATAATATTACAAATGCGACTTATGTTTTAGTGAACAAAGTATCTAAAGATAATAGTACGCCTTATACCTTTAGAGATTATATAAAAATTTCTGATAAGGAATCTGGAAATATTACTTTAAAATATAATGAAAAGGCAAAGGCTATGAAAATAAGAATTGACGAATCTATAGAAGAGATGCCTTATGGATTAGAGGCATATAAGTCAAATGAAATAGCTATTTACACAAGTGAAAGTAGTCTAAGAAATTTTATAGATGAGTATGGAATAGATGAAGCTAATCCTGTATATTATTATTTTGTAAAACTCAAAGCCGATAAAAATAAAGAAAAAGTATTTGAAGATGCCGAAAAAGTGATTTCGACCTATGTTCCAAAATCTGACCATGGCACTTCTACAGAAATTATAAAAGCTGCTATGAATAAAGAACAAACGAGAAATGAAAAACTATTAAATCTTGGCATCCAAATTATTCTTATAACCATCGCTCTTTCCAATGCCTATAATAGTTTTAAAGGCAACCTTAAAGCAAGAGCCAATGATTTTAAACTTCTATCAACAGCAGGTATGACAGAAAAACAAATGGAAAAGATGGTCTTCGGAGAGGGGAAAATATTGTTTAAAAATATTTTCTTAGCCTATATCTTTATGTTCATTATTGGAATTGCACTTAGAGCCTACAGGAGTAACTATGAATTAGAATTTGCGATAAAAGGTCTGATAACAAATATAAATTACATCCCTCTAATAATAGTATTTGTATTTATGATTGCAGGAGTTTTATTTGCAATAAAAAGTGGTTTTAAAACAATAAACGAAAACTCAGATAATACTTTCAAGAGTATATAAGAAAAAGGCTGTGAGTATTAAACTCATAGCCTTTTTTCTTTTCATGTTAAGATTTATGAAAGTATTTTTCTAAAATACCTAATTCAGAAAGCCCTTAAGGATATTTTAATATAATTGATAATGGTATACTATAAGTGTAAATATTGGTTAGTAGTATAAGATAGCTTATAGACGAATGATATAAAACAAAATATTTTAATAAATTTCAAAGTAAGTACATGAGAGGGTTAGAATGAAGAGTGTTTTGATTATAGAAGATAATAAGGAAATTGCCTTACAAATGGAAGAGTATTTGGTTAATAATGGTTATGAGGTAGAGATTGCATCATCTTTTTACGAAGCAAACTATAAGATGAATGTAGACATGGATGTGGCACTACTTGATATAAATCTACCAGATAAGGACGGTCAACATTTGATTAAAAAGTTAAAAGATAAGGACATAAGAGTTATTGTAACAACAGTAAAAAATGATGAAGATTTTATAATTGCTGCCCTAGATCAAGGAGCAGACGACTATTTAACTAAACCATTTTCTCTTGCAATATTAAGAGCAAGGATTGATGCAGCTTTAAGGACAATACCTTTAACTCAAGACAAAATCCTTACTTACAAGGAAATCAAAATAGATTTAAAAGAATCAAAAGTTTATTTTAAAGCTAATCAAATAGAGCTAACCCCACTTGAGTATGAAATCCTAGTTTTATTTATTAAAAATCCTCATCGAGTTTATACGAGAGGTCAGCTTTTAGAAATGTTTTGGGAAGACAGGGATAGGTTTGTAAATGACAATACTCTCACATCAACTATTAAGAGAATTAGAGAAAAACTTGATAAGGAAGTAATTTCTACTGTCAGGGGAATTGGTTATAGGATGGATTGAGATGCTATATGTATTTTGGATAATAAGTCTGGGACTTCTTTATTATTTTTTAGAAAAAAGAAAGAAAAATAGAATAAATGAGCTTATAGATCTGATAGAAAATATGAAAAATCAGGACTATAAAATTCCTATGAAGCAAGACGATTTTTCGATTTTAGAAGATAAGATTTACAAACTTTTTATAGAAATAATCGAAGCAAAAGAGACAAGTACTAGAAATAGTGAAAAGCAAATAGAATACCTAGAAGATATCGCCCATCAAATCAAAACTCCTATTACATCTATGCTTTTTTCCATAGAAAAATTGGAGATGGACTTTCCAGATAATAGAGATATAGAGATTTTAAAAAGGCAAACTATCAGATTAAACTCTTTGTCAGATATTTTGCTCAAGTTATCAAGCCTTGACGCAAATAAAGATATTATGAAAAAAGAAGAAATTTGTTTATATGAATTAGTGGATTATGCTTTAGATAGTTTGGATTTAAAGAGATCTATAAATGTAGAAATAGGGGAGAGTATAAAGGAAAATAGTATTTGTGGAGATTTTTATTGGCTGGCAGAAGCTCTCATTAATATTATAAAGAATGCTGATAATAGACCGACTTGTGATAAAATCTTGGTTTCATCTTATAAAAATCCCCTCTATACAAGCTTAACCATTGAAGACAATGGCGGAGGAATAGAAAAAGAAAATATCAAAAAAATCTTTAAACGCTTTT
>NZ_AWXD01000030.1:0-88465 GCF_000478945.1 Peptoniphilus sp. BV3AC2
TATTTCACTTGCCTAGACTTGACCTTCTGAAGTTATACCCGTTCGACTCACTTCGTTCGCTCAGGGTGACGGCAGTTGGGAGGGTGTCCTACTAAAAAAGTTTCAGAGGAAGACTGTCACCCTGAGCGGAGGGTGGAGGTTTACCGACACCCGTAGTCGAATGGGTATAACCCTGGTGGGGTTATACAAGGATTGTTTCATTTGCATGGACTTGTCCTTCTGAGGTTATACCCGTTCGACTCACTTCGTTCACTCAGGGTGACCGTAGTTGGGAGGGTTTTTGTTTCTATTATATAGGGATGATTTTCGTACGGCTTCGCCTGATGAAAGATAATGTAGTATCGAATTTAATGGAAGCAGGTTGATTCCGCTACAAATTGTATGCAGTTTTTCCCACATAAAAAAAGGAAGCGGGGTGCTTCCTTCTTCTATATTATTACTTTTATTTGTTCACTCTTATTACTATTTCGCCTTTGTCATCGGTGTCCACTGTTAGTTTATCTTTTTCTCCTACTTCTCCTGCTATGATCATCCTTGATAGTTTGGTTTCTAGTGTTGATTGGATGTATCTTTTGACTGGTCTTGCGCCGTATTGTACGTTGTAGGATTCGTCTAGGATTTTTTGTAGTGCGCTTTCTGTGGCTTCGATTGTGATTTCTCTTGCTTCTAAGCGTTTTTCCAATTCTTTGATTGCTTGTTTTATGATTTCAAAGATTTGGTCTCTTGTTAATGGTGTGAACATGACGATTTCATCTATTCTGTTTAGAAATTCTGGTCTAAATGATCGTTTCAGTTCTTCCATGACGATGTCCTTGGTTGTTTCTGGGATTTTGCCGTCTGCGTCTATTCCTTCTAGTAGGTCCGCTGATCCAAGGTTAGATGTCATGATGATGACTGTATTTTTGAAGTCGACGGTTCTGCCTTGGTTGTCGGTTAGTCGCCCGTCGTCTAGGACTTGTAGCAAGATGTTGAACACGTCTGGGTGAGCTTTTTCGATTTCGTCAAAGAGTATTACTGAGTATGGATGGCGTCTTACTGCTTCTGTTAGTTGGCCGCCTTCTTCGTAGCCTACGTATCCTGGTGGGGATCCGATGAGTCTTGATACGGAGTATTTTTCCATGTATTCACTCATGTCGATTCTGATTAGGTTCTTTTCGTCATCGAATAGATCTTCTGTAAGTGCTTTGGCGGTTTCTGTCTTGCCTACTCCTGTTGGTCCTAGGAAGATGAATGATCCGATTGGTCTGTTTTCTGATTTTAGTCCTGCTCTTGCACGAAGTACTGCGTCGGAGACTG
Source organism: Peptoniphilus sp. BV3AC2 (assembly GCF_000478945.1). NCBI lineage: Bacteria > Bacillati > Bacillota > Tissierellia > Tissierellales > Peptoniphilaceae > Peptoniphilus > Peptoniphilus sp. BV3AC2. Next base: position 1,297 of record NZ_AWXD01000030.1, read on the forward strand.
CTTTTACTGCTTCGTCTTGTCCGATTACTCTTTCGTGGAGTCTTTCGTCTAGTTTTAAGAGTTTGTCTCTTTCAGTTTCGTTTAGTCTTTCTAGTGGGATTCCTGTGAGTCTTGAGACTACTTCTCTGATTTCTTCTTCGGTTACGACTTCTTTTACCATTTGGTCTTCGTCTTTGGTTTTTTCTTCTTTGGTTTTTAGTTCTTCTTCTAGTTTTGGTAGTTCGCCGTATTTTAGGACTGATAGTTTTTCTAGGTCATAGGATCTTTCTGCTTCTTCGATTTGATGTTTTATGTCTTCGATCTTTTCTTTTATTTCTTTGACTGAGTCTAGGTCCTTCTTTTCTTGTTCCCATTTAGCTTTTAGTAAGTCGTAGTCGGATTTCTTTTCACTGATTTCTTTTTCTATTGATGCGAGTCTCTTCGCTGAGGCTTCGTCTGTTTCTTTTTTTAGTGCTTCTCTTTCGATTTCTAGTGATAGTATTGCTCGTCTTACGTCGTCGATTTCCGTTGGCATGGAGTCGATTTCTGTTCTTAGCATTGCACAGGATTCGTCCATTAGGTCTATTGCTTTGTCTGGTAGGAATCTATCTGAGATGTACCTGTTGGATAGTGTTGCTGCTGCTATGACTGCTCCGTCGGAGATCCTGATGCCGTGGTAGATTTCGAATTTGTGTTTTAGTCCTCTTAGGATGGTGATGGTTTCTTCGACTGTTGGTTCTGTTACCATGACTTTTTGGAATCTTCTCTCTAAGGCGGAGTCTTTTTCGATATATTTTCTATATTCGTCTAGTGTGGTTGCGCCGATGGTGTGGAGTTCTCCCCTTGCTAGCATTGGCTTTAAAAGGTTACCTGCATCCATTGCGCCGTCTGTCTTGCCTGCGCCGACGATGTTGTGTATTTCATCGATGAATAGGATGATTTTGCCTTCTGAAGATGAGACTTCGTTTAGGACTGCTTTTAGTCTTTCTTCAAATTCTCCTCTATATTTTGCGCCGGCTATTAATGAGCCCATGTCTAGTGAAAAGATGGTCTTGTCTTTTAGTCCTTCTGGTACGTCGCCGGAGACGATTCTTTGTGCGAGGCCTTCGACGATGGCGGTCTTGCCGACGCCTGGTTCTCCGATTAGGACTGGGTTGTTCTTGGTTCTTCTGGATAGGATTCGAATTACATTTCTAATTTCTTCTTCTTTTCCTATTACTGGGTCCATCTTGCCAGATTTTGCTTCGGCGGTTAGGTCTCTTCCGTATTTTAGTAGTGCTTCAAAGGTGTCTTCTGGGTTGTCTGTGGTGACGTGTTGGTTGCCTCTGATTTTTCTTAGGTTTTCTAGAAATGTTTCTTTGGTGATGTTAAATTTCTTTAGTAGTTCGACCACTGTGCCATTTTTATTTTGTAGAATTGCTAGGAAGATGTGTTCTACTGATGTGTAGAGGTCTTTGAATTCATCTCTGATTTTGTCAGCGTCTCTTATGGCTACGGAAAAGTCTGTGGATGGGTGGACTGAGCCGCCCCTCATCTTAGGTAGTCTTTCGATTTCTGCTTTGGTTTCCCTTAGAAGATCATCTGAATTTACTCCCATGTAGGATAGAACTCTTGGGATGAGTCCGTTTTTATCCATTAATAATGATGCGAGTAGGTGTTTGTCTGTGATCTCTGGGTTGCCGTATTCTCTTGCTATATTTTCTGTATTTTGTATTGCTTCTATGCTTTTTTGTGTCCATTTTTCTAAGTTCATAGTATCACTCCTTTACATTTTTAAGTTTCCTGTAGAGTTCTTCCATTTCCGGTGTGATTTCTACTGGATTTACTATATTAAATGTTATATAAAGGTCTCCGGTCTTGCCTTTTAAGTCTTTGAATCCTCTGCCTGGGATCCTCATTTTTGAGCCTCCCTTGAATTTTGGCGGGATTTTTACTTTTATTTTATTTGAGAGGGACTCTACCGTCACGTCATCTCCCAAAGCTGCTTGCCATGGGTAGATATCTTGGGTTGATTCTAGGTTTAGTCCTTCTAGTTTGAATTTTCTGTTTGGTTTTATCTTTATTTTAAACATGATATCAGCGGTTATGCAGTATTTATCTGCTTTTACTTTAATTTTTTATTTTCGGTGATCCCTGCTGGGATTTTGAGTTCAATTTCTATGTTTTTTCCTTCTATATTAAGGCTCACTTTTTCAGTCTTGCCTAGGTATGCTTCTTTCAGTGTGATTTCTAGTTCTGTGTTGTAGGTTGGCCTTTGAGCTCTGGCAGTTCTCTTCTTGCCACCGCCTCCGAAGTCGGAGAAGATGGCTCCCATGGAGAATCCGCCGAAACCTCCTTGGTCGGATTTTGCGTCACGCCCAAATATTAAATCAAAAAAGTCTGAAAAGCCACCGCCGTTGCCGCTGGAAGTATATGTGTAGCCATATTGAGAAGGGTCGAAATTTTGTCCCCCTGCGAAGTCGTAGTTAGAGCCAAAGGTATCGTATCTCTTTCTCTTTTCCTTGTCCCCTAGAACTTCGTAGGCTTCGTTGATTTCTTTGAACTTTTCCTGTGCAACTTTGTCATCTGGATTTAGGTCCGGATGGTATTTCTTCGCCAATTTTCTGTATTGGGATTTGATTTTTTGTTCAGTTGCGTCTTTCTCAACGCCTAATATTTTATAATAATCTTTATATTCCATATGTCCTCCATGTGCTTAAATGTTTTTGACCTTATTTGACCTTAAATAAATTATACAAGGGTTGTGGATTTTTTGCAAGAGGTTTTGGGAGGTTTTTGATAATATTTATTTGTTTTTTGTTTTTATTTTTTGTTTTTGGGTGATGCTATCTGGATAGCATGAATTTATTTTTGATGCTATCCGGATAGCATGAGAGATAATAATTATTAATTAGTTTTATATAGCTATTTCATTTGCAAAAACTTTACCCTCGGAGGTTATACCCATTCGACTCACTTCGTTCGCTCAGGGTGACCGTAGTTGGGAGAGTATTCTATATAAAAGTACCCTCGAGGAAGACAGTCACCCTGAGCGGAGGGTGGAGGTTTACCGACACCCGTAGTCGAATGGGTATAACCCTGGTGGGGTTATGTACGGATGATTTTTTTTGCAGAGATTGGTTAAATATAGGTCAGATCCTTCGACTTCGGCGGTTGAAACCGCCTTCGCTCAGGATGACAATACATAAGGATAGACCTTTAGAAATTCTTTAAATCAAAAGAGTTTGCCTGTGTAGAGCCTCTCGGCTGTGGAACCTGGAAGGTTCCGCTACGGGGATAAAAATTTTTTTCTATATTAAACATCTACATAAAATAAAAAGCTCCAAAAGAGATTCCGTCTGGAAGAAAATCGTAAAATTCAAACCTAAGAAGACCGGCTGCAAATCGCACTGTTTGAGCGAAGCGAGTTGCGAATTTGCAGGTCGACGTGGTTTAGAATTTTTGAGTTTCTGTAATCGGAATCGTCTTGGAGCTTTTATTTTTGTTATGACTTATTTGCATAAACTTGACCTTCGGAGGTTATGTACGGATGATTTTTTGGCAGAAATGGGTTAAATATAGGTCAGATCCTTCGACTTCGGCGGTTGAAACCGCCTTCGCTCAGGATGACCAAGTGGAAGGAGCGTCGCTCGATAGATGTTAATCATTTGCTATATATAAAGACTTCACGCCTTCGGCTATGGAACCTGGAAGGTTCCGCTACAAAAACATATCATTACTTAGATTTATGTAAAAATAAATTTAGAACTCTCCTTCGATTTATCCCATAGAATCCTTAATCACTATCCTGGTATACACACAACCTAAACCACTACAAGTGATTTTTGCTTTCGGCGTTAAGAAATTTTCCACTGTCTGAGCGTAGCGAGTTTGGAAAATTTTAGCCGGATAAAAAAATCACTTCAACAAAAAGCCCAATGCGAGGTGGGTAGAGGGAGCACGATTGGCAGTCGAGTTCTGCAAATCAGCCTTCATTTCATTCGGCTTCTTTGGAACTCTTTGCATAAGACCTGCAACGAAATCGGAGATTTCGGCTAGGGCTTTAACAAGGGAGGAAACTGCGAGTCTCGAAGAGAAAACCGAAGGTTTTTTCAAGAGACGTTAATTCCCTCCCTCTCCCTCGTAAAAAAAGATTTGAAGAAGAAAGAATATGTTTTAAAGAAGTATAGGATATTTATTTACATTTATTATAATTTTTGAAATTATTTCATTTGTGAAGACTTGACCTTCGGAGGTTATACCCATTCGACTCACTTCGTTCGCTCAGGGTGACGGCAGTTGGGAGGGTTTTTGTTTTACTAGACTAAGTTAAATATAGGTCAGATCCTTCGACTTCGGCGGTTGAAACCGCCTTCGCTCAGGATGACTAAGTGGGCGGGTTGTCGTACGGCTTAACGCCTAAGAAAAGAGAATTTAGTATTTAGGTTTATGGAAGCAGGTTGCTTCCGCTACGGGGATAAATTAAAATAATGTTTATTGCACGCCTGACGGCTGAGGGTAGATAATTTAGTGACGATTTTTATAATGATTGCTTCTGCTACTACCTAAGGGGTGGATAGTGGGATTCGAACCCACGACCTTTCCTCTCAAAAAAAGAAGGGTTAATCCCTTCTTTGATTTTCTTTTCTTTTTCTTATGGATGACATGATTCTTTCGTTTAGTGCTACTGCTGGGTTGTAGCCCAGTTGTTTCTGTTTGAAGTTATTGGTTGCGACTTCTATAATCATGGCGGTGTGTCGTCCTGGTTTTACCGGTATGGTGTACTTGACTACGTCGATGCCTAGGATTTCTTGGTAGGTGTCTTCTAGTCCAAGTCTTACATATTCTTTTTCGTCGTCCCAAAGTTCTAGGTGGGCGATCATTTCGACTTCTCTCTTTTCCATGACGGAGCCGACTCCGAAGAATCTTTGGATGTCTATTATTCCTACTCCTCTTACTTCCATGAAGTGTTTTGTGATTTCTGGGCTGGTACCTATGAGTCTGTCGTCCATCTTCTTTATTATGACTGAATCGTCGGAGATGAGTTTTGAGCCTTTGGCGATGAGGTCTAGGGCGGTTTCTGATTTGCCGACTCCTGAGTCCCCGGTTAGTATTACTCCTACGCCGTACACGTCTAGAAGCACTCCGTGGATTCTCGTGGTTGGTGCCAATGCTTCATCTATGAAGTTTTTTAGTTCTTCTAGCACGATGTTGGTCTTTTTGTCGATTTTAAAGATGGTGATGTCGTATTTTTCTGCTGATTCCAAGGCTTCTTTGAAGACTTCGTTACCTGCGGCAAAGATGATTGCCGGCACGTCTTGTTCAAAGAGTTTGTCCAGGCTTTCTCTTCTCTTGTCCGGTTCCATTTCGGATAGATAGTACCATTCTTGGTTACCTATCATTTGTAGTCTTTTGTTTTTAAATTTTCTGAAGTAGCCTGCTAGTTGTAGTCCTGGTCTGTTGACTTCTGGTTCTGTGATGCTTACTGTGAAGTATCTCTTGGCTTGGTATACCAGGTTGAAGTTCAGTTCTGCTTTTAAATCCATGAGGGTGTAGTAACTCATTTTTTCCTCCAATGATTGTAGAGTTCTTCCGCCGAGGTTCTGTTCATCGACGGCACTTCCATCAATTCTTCTATGGTTGCTTCTTTTATTTTGTCTATGGTTTTGAAATGTTTCATCAGGTTTTGTTTTCTGATTTTGCCGATGCCTTCTATGTCGTCCAGTTCTGATTTGAATGCGGTCTTGGAGTGTAGACTTCTGTGGTAGCCTATGGCAAATCTGTGGGCTTCTTCTTGTATTTTGTAAAGAAGTCTGTAGAGTCCTCCTCTTATTTCTAGTGGAATTTCTCTGTTTTCGTAGATGATTGCCCTGGTGGTGTGGAAGTCGTCTTTCACGAGGCCTGCCACTTCTATTTCTATGCCCATCTCTTCCATAACTTGCTTGGCTATTCCCACTTGTCCTTTGCCTCCGTCCATGAGGATGAGATCCGGCAGTAGTGTGAAGGAGCCTTTTTGGTCTTCCTTCGCTCTTTTGAATCTTCTCTCTAGGACTTCTTTTAGTGATGCGTAGTCGTCTGGTCCTACAACAGTCTTTATTCTGAATTTTCTGTAGTCGGATTTTTTTGCGTCGCCATTTTCAAATACCACCATGGAGCCTACCGATTCTACTCCAGAGATGTTTGAGATGTCGTAACATTCGATTCTCTTTGGTAGTTTTTTTAAATTTAAGGCTTCTTGCAATTTTTCCAAGGCGATTAGGTTGGATTTCATCTTCGATTCGTAGGAATCCTGATATTTTGAGACCATGTCCAGTGCATTTTTCCGGACAAGACTCATAAGATGAGATTTTTCTCCTTTTTGTGGGACGCTTATCTTCACCTTTTTGCCTGCTTTTTCTGAAAGGAATTCTTCTAGGATTTCGCTGTCCTCTGGCATTGATTCTGTGAGGATCTCCTTCGGCACAAATGCCGCTCCCATGTAGAACTGTTTCATAAAGTCGGAGATGATTTCTTCGTCCGATGCGCCGTAAGGATCTTCGATTAAGAAATGTTCCCTGCCGACGATTTTGCCGAGCCTGATAAAGAATATCTGCACCACCACCGAGTCCATGCCCCTCGCAAATGCGATGATGTCACGATTTTCTGTGTTGGCGCTATCCATAAGTTGTTTTTCTTGTAGTGCTATAAGGGAGTTCATCATGTCCCTTAGCTCCGCCGCTTTTTCAAAGTTAAGCTCCTTCGATGCGTCCATCATCTCTTTTTCCAATGAATTTATAAGTGTGTCGTCTCCCGCGAGGAAGTTTAGGATTTCATCGATCATCGGTGCGTATTCTTCTTCCGTCACGTCCCCTTTGCAGGGCCCCATGCACTTCTTGATGAAGAAGTTTAAGCATGGCTTGAAGCTTAGTGGTTTCTTATTTAAATTTAGTTTGCAGTCTCTAATCATGTAGCGTTTTTCAAAGACTGTGATGGCGTCGTTTACCGCCATGACATTTGGATATGGTCCGAAGTACTTGGCTCCGTCCTTTATGATTCTCCTCGTCTTTTCCACTTTTGGGAATCTATCCTTAACCGTTACTTTGATGTAGGGATACTGTTTGTCATCCCTGAGAAGTATATTGTACTTGGGAGAGAGTTCCTTTATGAGGTTGGACTCGAGTATAAGGGACTCCACTTCGTTTCCTACTATTATATATTCGAAATCGCTGATGTTTTTTACCATGGATTCCACTTTTCTCGTGGACTTTCCATAGGATCCAAAATATTGTCTAACTCTATTTCTAAGATTCTTAGCCTTTCCGACGTAGATCACCGCATCGGTCTTATCCTTCATAAGATAAACTCCCGGGTTTTCCGGGAGCATGGCTAATTTTTCTCTTAAGTTCATATTTCTCTAGTTTCGTGTTTCAAGAACTCTAGCATTTCCCCGTCAAAATGTGGTGCTAGTAGCTCATATGTTTTTTTGTGATAACTATTTAAAGTTTCGATTTCTTCCTTAGTTAAAAGATCTTTGTCGATTGCACTTAGGTCAAATGGAATATATGAAAGTGATTCAAATTTGAAGAATCTGCCGTCTGGATACTTTCCATCGTCCACACATTCCATAATGTTTTCGATTCTGATGCCGTGTTTGTTTTCTTTGTACACGCCTGGTTCGTTGGATACGATCATGCCAGGTTCCATAGGCACATTTCTACCAGCTCTTGGGCTGATGCCGTGAGGACCTTCGTGAACATTTAGGAAGTGACCAACACCGTGGCCTGTTCCGCATTTGTAATCCATGTGGTACTTCCAAACATTTATTCTAGTGATTCCATCAAGGGCGATAGTTGAAGTGCCTTCTAGGAATACTGCATTTAGAAGTGCAAGATGGCATTTAAGAGTAAGTGTGTAGTCGCGGATTTCTTCTTCAGTTAGTTCACCAACGGCGATGGTTCTAGTGATATCTGTAGTGCCGCCGAGGTATTGTCCGCCGGAATCCACAAGAAGGAATCCATGATTTTCGATCTTTGCGTGGTCGGCTTCAGTTGCGTGATAGTGCATCATTGCAGCGTTTGGACCATATGCACAGATGGTGTCGAAACTATCATAGAAAAATTCGTCTGATTCTTTTCTAAATTCGAGAAGTTTCTTGGTAGCAGTCACTTCGTCTGTGTGGTTTTCCTTTGCCCATTTGATAAACTTGGTAATCGCAACAGCATCTATAACATAGACTCTCTTTTGATTGTCCAGTTCAACCTTGTTTTTAATTGCTTTTCTGTAATCAGTTGGGTTTGCACGATTTATAATTTCATTTTTAGAATCTAGGATTGCATAAGCCTTGTGGTTTGTATATCCAGTGTCAACTAGCACCTTTTTGCCATTTATCTTTTCAAGATCAGTGAAGAATTCTCTATAATCTTTGAAATTTGCATCATTAAAATCTTTTAGATCCTTAACTTGGTCAAGATCCACATAGATAGTCGCAGAATCATCAGTTACAATTGTGTAAGAGATGAAAACAGGGCAACAATTGATGTCGGCGCCTCTTAGATTGTAAAGCCAAGCGATATCATCAAGCTTAGAAAGCACGAAAACATCAGCACCTCTGTCCTTCATATCAGCTCTAAGGTCAGATAATTTGTCGCTAGCAGTCTTGCCAGCGTATTTAACATCGTGGGTGAACACCTTTGACTTAGGAAGATCCGGTCTATCCTTCCAAAGTTCTTTTGTAAGATTTGCGTCTACGATCTTTATATCAGATGGTATATTGTCGCGAAGTCTCTTGAAATTAGCTTCAGGATAAAGTTCAAAATCTAGACCAAGGGTTCCAGATTTGAAATTATGAGAGATGTATTCCTCGATGGTGTCGTAACCAGGAGTAGCCATCTTCATAAGTTTGTATCCAGGGAACATTTGCTTTTCCGCTTGGATGAAGTATCTTCCATCAGCCCAAAGAAGAGCTGCATCTTTTGTAATAAGTGCGGTTCCTGCAGAACCAGTAAAACCTGAAACGAATTGTCTTTCGTTGTAGTGATTAGGTAAGTATTCTGAACCATGTGGGTCGAAGGTAGGTACAAGGTATAGATCCAAGCCTTCCCTTTCCATAAGTTCTCTAATATTGTTAAGTATCATAAAAACTCCTTTGTATAAATTAATTCTTTGTTTATATTAATATTATATATCAAAGGTTGCGGTGATGTATAGTAGAGAGGAAAATGTTTTTGTGTTGTGGAGTCAACACGTATGACTACCCGTAGTGGAAGCATTTTGCTTCCACAGCCGAGAGACCACAATAGAATTTGCAAATTGTTAACATTTATAGAGCGACGCTCCTTCCAATTTGTCATCCTGAGCGAAGACGGTTTACCGTCGAAGTCGAAGGATCTCTACTAATAAATCCCTAAGGAAGACAGTCACCCTGAGCGGAGACGACGAAGTCGTCGTAGTCGAACGGGTATAACCCTGGTGGGATTATGTACGGATGACCGTTTATACCCGTAGCGGAAGCATTTTGCTTCCACAGCCGAGAGACCACAATAGAATTTGCAAATTGTTAACATTTATAGAGCAACGCTCCTTCCAATTGGTCATCCTGAGCGGAAAAGGCGTAGCCTTTGGAGTCGAAGGATCTCTCCCATTGTGAGGCCATGTACGGATGATTTCATTTGCATAGACTTGACCTTCTGAGCTTATACCCATTCGACTCACTTCGTTCGCTCAGGGTGACGGCAGTTGGGTGGTTCATTGTAGCCTTCGGCTGTGGAACCTGGAAGGTTCCGCTACGATCTACAATTGAATGTTTACGTGGCTTCACGGCTTCGCCTGATTTTTTGTTTATTCGTATGGAGGAAGGTTCTGAAATTGTTATTAAAGGAATTTTAGGAATGATATGTTTTTGTAGCGGAAGCAATCTGCTTCCATAAACCTTGATCCTAAATTTTCTTAAATTAGCCGTCAGGCGTAGTTGAACTTATACATATTATTCAAACCCACACCCTTTTAACACAAAACAAAAAAAGGAAGACATGCATCTTCCTCAAATCTCTTTATTCAATATCCAACACCTAATTCTTCCCCATCCAATCTATAAAAAACTTGGTGAACTTCTCCGCGCCTTTTTCGTTTAGATGCCCTGGGTCATAGAAGTCACTCTCTATGAGTCCAATCTTATCTTTATCCCCATTGAAATCGTAGAATTTAAGTCCATTTTCCTCGCATAATTTCGAAAACTCTTTTAAATTTTCGCTATACACTGTTTCATCGTAGACCGGTGTCTTTATAAGTCTTAACTCCACTCCATTTTTCTTGCAAAGCTCGGAAATTTTTACAATCGTAGCTACTTTGTCCTCTATGAATTTCCCTGAAGCAAGTTTAATCGCCTCTAGATTTTCTTTCTTCATGGTTTTGTCCTTGGAAAATGATGGCGACTGCCCGGTGAGCTTCACGTATCCATTCAAATCATCGTGGTACATGCTGTATTTAAAATGCCAGTCCTCATCCTTTAACTCGTCCCATCTGGAATGGTACATGAGAAGTGGAAACAGGGTGTGCAGCTTCATTCCTTTTGGCACCGCCTCGGTAATCATGTGAATCTTGCGAAGTCCAAACGGAAAATAATCCGTGTAGGAATGCACCGTCGCCTCATCGGTTTCCGTTTTTGATAGGGCGTCGAAAATATCCAGGTACACCACCTTTGGATGGGAGATGGAAAGCGCCGCATCGATGTAGAAATAGTTCGCTTCCAGCGGTTGCTTTTGGGATGCGAGAATGTAACTCGTTATGCCCTTTTCCTCTAGCATGCTCGGTATGATAGAGCAATATGCGTGGGATGTTCCGAAAAACATGATGTCGTAATCCTTCTTTTCGTTGAAGTATCCACCGATTTTATTGCCCATGTCCCAAGGTTTGTCCAAGGATTTTCTCATAAGAATTCTGTTTGCATAACTAAGAGATGCTCCAAGGACACAGATAAATATTAAAAAACATATGAAATTACGCAATCTTTTCATAAAATCATTCCTAAAATTGAAAATAGATAAACATGGACTCAGAAAAACCAACGCCGTAGATGCCGAAAATCACCACAATCATAATTAGTGCGAAGAATATGGCACCTTTAAAGATTGTAGGAGCGTGCATAAAGCGGCCCTTCACGTCCACAGAATTATATTTTAAAATATCCACCACAAGGAGTATCAAAACCGCCACCAAAAGTGCATAGAGATTGGCTATGTTTAAGCCAGCTTCCGCGATTGTTGCACCATTTGTAGAGAACATCCTTTCGATAAATGTAAACGCATCGGAAATAGTCTTCGCACGGAAAAATACAAACGCTAGCACCACGAGGACAAAGGTCACAAGCCTAGAAATATTCCTAGAAATTATCCCTTCCTTGTTTTTAAAACGCGAAATGAAGTGGCTACATACATTTAAAATTCCATGAATCAAACCCCACATGAGAAAAGTGTAGTTCGCACCATGCCACAGACCACTCACCAAGAATACGATCATGATGTTTGCGTAGTGCCTGAAGCTGCCCTTTCTGCTTCCGCCCAGTGGAATGTAGAGATAATCCTTGAACCAAGTGGATAGAGAAATGTGCCATCTACGCCAAAAATCCACTATGGACACCGCTAGAAACGGTTCACGGAAATTATCCATAAGGTCGATTCCCATCACCTTTGCAGAACCTTTCGCCATAATCGAATAACTGTAAAAGTCGCAGTAAATTTGAATGGAAAATAGTAGGGCGCCAAGCATCATCACCGTTCCTGTAAAATCCATTGAACCGAAAACCGTGTTTACAAATATGGCAGCACGATCAGCGATTACAAGTTTTAAAAATAGTCCGTAAAAAATCAGAAGCAGACCTTCAACTAGGTTACAAACGCAGTACTCCCCATGATTTCTGATCTGAGGTAAGAGATTCTTCGACCTCTCGATAGGACCAGCCACAAGTTGCGGAAAAAATGACACGAAAAGCGCATATGTTATGAAATTTCTCTCTGCTCTTAAGTCGCCGCGATACACGTCCATTGTATATCCCAGAGCTTGAAAAGTGTAGAAAGAAATCCCTACGGGCAGGATGAATAGCGCCTCAGTCGGCGTGTTGCCACCAAGTATGCGGTTGAAAATATCTATAAAAAATCCATAATATTTAAAAACAAATAAAATCCCGAGGTTTAGCACAAAAGAAATAGAAAGAAAGAGTTTTTTCTTTCCATAAGAATCCATGAGAATCGCTGCAAAGTATGTAATCACAGTGGATAAAAGCATAAGAGCAGCGTACTTAACGTTCCAGCAACCATAGAAAAAATAGGACGCCAGAAGCAGATGGATGTTTTTGAATTTCTTTGGAAGTGCAAAGTATAAAATTACCACAATCGGGAAGAAAATTGCATAAGAAATTGAATTAAAAACCATAAAACCTCCAACTATAAGTGTATAATATGGTAGGTTAAAAAGCTAGTTTTTTGTTGTTTGAAGGTATGTTTGGATTATCTCACTTGTATTTACTTGACCTTCTGAGGTTATACCCGTTCGACTCACTTCGTTCGCTCAGGGTGAAGGCAGTTGGGAGAATGTTTTTGTTAAGTAAAGCTAAAGGGAAACAGTCACCCTGAGCGGAGACGACAATGTCGTCGTAGTCGAACGGGTATAACCCTGGTGAGGTCAACACCTCTCCACGGTCATCCTGAGCGAAGATTACGAAGTAATCGAAGTCGAAGGATCTCTTCCCTGGTGGGGTTATGTATGGATGATTTCAGTTGCATGGACTAGGTTAAATACAGCTTATACCCGTTCGACTCGGAAATAAATTTCCTCGCTCAGGGTGACGGCAGTTGGGAGAATGTTTTTGTTAAGTAAAGCTAAAGGGAAACAGTCACCCTGAGCGGAGACGACAATGTCGTCGTAGTCGAATGGGTATAACCCTGGTGAGGTCAACACCTCTCCACGGTCATCCTGAGCGAAGATTACGAAGTAATCGAAGTCGAAGGATCTCTTCCCTGGTGGGGTTGTGTATGGATTATTTCAGTTGCAGAGGCTAGGTTAAATACAGCTTATACCCGTTCGAAGCCCTAGCCGAAATCTTCGATTTCGTTGCAGGTCTCGTGCAAAGAGTTCCAAAGAAGCCAAACGAAGTGAAGGCTGATTTGTTGAACTCGACTGCCTCTCAGGGTGACGGAAGTTGGGAGGGTATTTTTCTGTAGAGAGCCTTCGGCTGATTAATAATAGTGTAGTGTAGAGGCTTATGGAAGCAGGTTGCTTCCGCTACGATTGCTGGACACAAAAAAATAAAAAAACCCGCATCTGCGGGTTGATTTTCTATGAAATTAGTCTGCACTATATGGTAATAGAGCGATTTGTCTTGCTCTTTTTATTGCAGAAGTCACTTCTCTTTGGTGTTTTGCACATGATCCTGTCACTCTTCTTGGAAGAATCTTACCTTTTTCTGATATGAATCTTCTAAGTGATTGTGAATCTTTGTAATCTATTACTTTATTTGGATCTTGGCAGAAAGCACATACTTTTCTTCTACTTCTGAATCTTCTTTGCATGTTCTACCTCCTTAAAATGGAATATCTTCATTGTCTACTGGGAAAAATGCTTCTCCCTCGTCATCTGATGTAGAAAACTGATCATAAGAAGAGTTTACTGGTGGTTTGTTGAATCCGCCAGGATTTTGAGATGGTGCGGAGAATCCTCCTACGCCTTCTTGTGGTCTTCTTTGATATGTTTGAGATTCTGATCTAGATTCGATGAAGTGCACTCTATTTACTACCACGTCTGTGGTATACACTCTTGTGCCATCTGGTTTGTCATAGCTTCCTGTTTGAATTCTTCCTTCTAGTCCAATTCTATTGCCTTTGTTGAAATAGTTGGCTATTAGTTCTGCAGTTTTTCCAAAGGCTACGCAGGATATAAAATCAGCTGTTGGTTGATTTTGTGCTTCTGCTTCTTGACGTTTTTGTTGGTTGTAACCTCTATCTACTGCTACGGTTATTCTAACATTTGCCATTCCTGATGGGCTGTATCTAAGCTCAGGGTCTCTAGTTAGTCTTCCTATCAATGTTACTACATTCATTTTATCACCTATTTTTCTATGGCTACTACCATATGTCTCATTACTGGGTCTAAAATCTTAGCTACTCTGTCGAACTCTTTTACTGTTGCAGGTTCTGCTTCGAAGTTTACTAGTACGTAGTATGCTTCTGTATAGTATTCGATTTCGTATGCAAGTTTTCTCATTCCCCATTCATCAACTGATTCGATTTTACCGTGTGTTTCGATGATGTTTTTTAGTCTGTCGAATGTCTTAACTCTTGTTTCTTCTTCTACATCTGGGTAGAACATTAGAACTACTTCATATTTTCTCATATTACACCTCCTTGTGGTCTTTGGCACTCTCGTGCAAGGATTATTTAACTCATTTAGTTTATAATATGGATTTAGTTTTGTCAAGGGTTGTGGAAGTTTTTTGTTTTTGTTTGTGATTACTGCTACGTTGATAAATATTATTTTTAATTTTCGCGCGGTTATGCCTGAGTAAAATGATTCGTTCAGTTGAAATAAATGGAAGCTGATAGCTTCCACTACGGTGATGAATCAAATATTTTTTTATATTTTTTGTAAAAGATGGGTTAAATATAGGTCAGATCCTTCGACTCCAAAGGCTACGCCTTTTTCGCTCAGGATGACAAATTGGGTAATGTAACACACTTGCAGGGTGACGGTAGTTGGGAGGACTTTATAAAGAAAACCTCAATTAATCTCTTAAAAAGAGCAGAAAGAGGTTCACACATAAGATCAGCATAAGCAGTAAAGGTCCTTTCCTCTTCAGCATTAAGTCTTACAGATACAGTTTTCATATCTACCACCTCTAAGGCAAGAGTATTACATTGTATTACACAAATCAATAAAAAGCTTTATTTTTCTAAAACTATTTTTGTATAAATTTTTTCTGTGAATTTGTATATTACAAGATAAAAAATTATATAAATAAGAAATACAAAAATCATTGATTTAATAAATAATTTTGTATTCATAAGTCCTATTAGCATTAAAAATTTTTGCAAAACAGGAAGGGCAAAGGATGTGTGAATGAAACAGAAAACTATTGGTAAAAACAAAAGCCACGCCATTTGTTTTCTTATAATTTTCTTGCCATCAACTTCATCCAGTCCAAGTTTTCTTAAAATTTTAAATCTTTCTACATCTCCATAGGCTTCTGTGAGAAATTTGTAGTATATGGCAAGCCCCATTGTGATCAAAAATGCAAGGGAAAGAATTATACCAACGAAAAATATTACTCCATAGTCACTTAAAAACTCCTCCTTTGTTTGCTGTCTGTCTATTATTGTGAGTTTTTGATTTGGATTTACTTTAATGTCATTCTTGTGTTCGTTAAGTAAATTATTAAAGTTTTTTGGCAAGTTTCCCTTTATCAAAGTTGTTATATCTGGAGTTACTTTAGAGTTGTTCCATTGGCAATTTAGTTTCTCACAAATTTTATTTGCAGTTTCGTAATCTTTTGCTAATATTTTATTTTTTTCAAAAATTGTCTGCACACTTTCCAATGGAATATCTATTGTTTCATTGGATACTTGCCTTGCGCTAAATCCCAATTTTTTTATAAATTCTTCATTATTATCTTCTTTAAAATAAATTAAATCTTTGCCTTTAAAGTCTAATTTGGTGTCAGGACTATAAATTATGTCCAGTGAAATTATGTCATTTTTTAAATTTGCATTAGTCCATTCTCTTTTTGTCATTACCTTTAGCTTATTCTTGTCTCTAATAAGTGGGATGGCCCATTCATAAGTTGTAGTGACCTTTCCATTAATCTTATTGTAAGATAATAAGCTTCTGATATTATTTCTATACTTATCTAAGTTTTTTATACTTAATGACTCTGCTTCAGTCCTTATGGCATATGGTGCTGGAAATATTCTGTTGGTTGCATCTCCTATGCCTGCATAGAGACTTATGCCTGATGTTAAAACTATTGTAAAAGCTGTAGATAGTATTGCAATATTTGCAAGAGATCTAGCATTATTATTTACTCTATACAAAAGCCCGGACACAGATAGAAAATTTCCTTTCTTGTAATATAGGACCTTATTGTTTTTTAATAGTTCAAGAAATAAAGTCACTATGGTGGAAAAAGCAAAATAAGTTCCAATTACAACTAACGTTGCTGCAATAAAAAATTTAAAAAAAGCTTGTACCGGATTTTTTGTAGTTAAACTTATAGCATAACCTCCTACAATAAAAATTATTCCCAACAAGGCAATTAATTTTGTAAATTTATTTTTCCTATCTCCTGCCTTGGATTCATTTACCAAAGCTATTGGAGAATAATTTCTCATCTTAATAATCTGAATTACAAATACAAAAATCAGTATTGCAATAAATATTAAATCTACAATAGCTACTGCCAAAATATTATTAAAAAATCCACCCTCAAATATATTTATGGAATTATTTGTCAGTATCAAAAAAATTCCAAGAGATAATTTGTATAAAGCAAGGCTAAAAATACTTGCTGTTATTATCGAAAAAATAATAATATAAATTATTTCCCAAAATAAAATTATTCGCAGATGTGTTTTTTCAAGTCCAAGTATTAAATAAAGTCCTTGCTCTTTCAACTTTCTCTTTTGAATAAAAGAATATACAGAAGAAAGCATTATAAGTGAAAAAATTGATAAAACTATGACTCCATAAAACAGGATACTTTTCATTGTTTCCATTCCCTTTGCTCCTGCAAGAGACTTATCTAAAACAAGGCTTAAGCAAATTGAGCTTAGAACAATAAGAAATATTATTGTTCCAATAAAGGGCATAAAAATTTTTTTATTTCTCTTAATTCCAGAAAGGGCAAGTCGTGAGTAAAGTGATTTCATTTTCTCAACTCCTTTGTAACATCTGCATTGTGTCTGCAATCTTCTTTTGCATATCAAGGGAAGTCCTCTCGCCCCTATAGATTTGATGGTAAATTTCTCCGTCCTTTATAAATAGAACTCTCTTCGCCTCTGATGCAGCCATGATGGAGTGAGTTACCATAAGTATAGTCTCCCCATCTTGGTTTAAGTCTTTAAAAACCTTTAAAAGTTCTCTTGTACTATTGCTATCGAGAGCTCCTGTTGGTTCATCAGCAAGTAAAATTTTCGGTTCACCTATAAGTGCTCTCGCAATTGCAGTCCTCTGTTTTTGCCCTCCACTTATTTCGTATGGATACTTATTTAATAGATCTGAAACATTTAACTTTTTTGCAATTTTCAATAATTTTTCTTCCATAACAGAAATTTTTTCATCGGACAATACTAGGGGCAATAAAATATTTTCTTTAACAGTGAAGTTATCAAGAAGATTAAAATCTTGAAACACAAATCCCAAATTTTCTCTTCTAAATTTTGCCATTTCGTTGTCCTTTATCTCTTGTAAATCTTTGCCCATTAAAATTACTTTTCCAGAAGTTGGTCTATCAAGTAACGCCAAAATATTTAATAAAGTTGTCTTTCCACTTCCAGACTCTCCCATTATGGCAATATACTCTCCTGCTTCAACAGTAAAATTAATTGACTTTAGAGCTTCAAGCTCATTTTTTCCAAAGTGACTTCGATATATCTTTTTTATATTTTGAACTTCTAACATCTTCCATCTCTTTCAGAAATAATATTAATCATTAACAGCAATGGGCTTTGCATAATAAACAAAGATCATTGCGTCATATAAATCTTTTGGAACTTCCTTTACTCTATAAGTCTTTGGCATGAACTTCATAAGTGGAGAATACCCTTCTCCAAGACTTACCATGTTGATTTCTTTATTTATAAGGTCAAAAGTTTCTCCTTCTTTAACTTTTGTGAAATCCAAATAATATTTCCCTTTAAATTTTCTCGCACTGTAAGCTAAAGGATCAGCGGATACAAAGACATGATTTGACCTCTTATTATCAGGACCAGCCATATTTATGTTTACAATTCCCTTATAAAAGTCTGTTCCAATAATAAAATATTTTTCTCCAAAAATTTTCTTTAAGTGAGACCCCATTGGCTCATAAAATTTTTCACTTTTTGCAATGTGACCGTTGTGTCCAGAAATTAAAAGCATCTTATTTCCCTTTGATTTTTCAAAATCACTTATCCACTTAACATTCTCAGCCATAAGCTCATCTCTCAAAGTGTTTACTTTTACATAATCATTAAAATCTAATTCGTAATATTTTATGCTATTTAATACATTTGTAAGAGCTCTTGAAGCTATTTTTGCATCTGAAGAGGATAGGGCGTCTGCATAAGCTTTTATCTCTAACAACAAAGCTTCCTTATCTTTTATCTGTGAAATCTTAATTTTTTCATCTTTTATAAAAGAAAGCTCCTTTTTCAAGTCTTTTTCTTGTAATATATTATTTTCCTTACAAAAATCTAATATTAAATCAATAGATTTTTCTGGATTTTGCATGTCAAAGCCGTAAAAAGAAAGTTTGTCCTCATCCTTGGCTTTTTGATTGTAGTCAAACATATAATTTATAAGATCATTCATGTTCTTTGTGTGATAAATATTAAAAGAAAAAATTCTTGAAATATTTTCATCTCTCTTGTTTCCGTGAATGTAATTGTTGATTATCATTCCTTCGCCAAAATCAGCTTCAATAGCAAAGCTCTTTAAATTATTTTTTTCAACTAAAGTCTTTAAAACTTCTAATTTTAAATCTTGAAAATCAGAATTTCCGTGAGTCGCTTCCCCAAGTCCAACAACTTGTATATTGCCATCTAAATTTATCTCACTTACAGCTTTGCCATAGTCTTCTATATCAGAAATATTTTTTCTGGCACTTAACTTTGGAAGATTAATCCATAAAAAATCTCCAATCCCTATAAGAATAATAAGGGATACTAAAAAAATTAAAATCCCTTTAAATATTTTCTTTATCATTTTCTCACCTCTTCCTATATTATATATTGTATAAAAAAATAAATCCTTTTATTTACATAACAAATAGAGCTTTAATGTGACATTTTTGTAAGATATGAAAAAAGAGTGCTAAGCACTCTCATCCAAAATATTTTTTAAATTTACATAAATCTTTGTGCCAACCTTTGGCTCTGACTCACACCTCAATGTCACTCTTAAAGACTTCCCAATATTCTTTGAGAGGTTAAGTCCCAGTCCCGTTGACTTTTTCTCCAACCTACCGTTGTAACCCGTGTATCCTGCATCAAAAATCCGCGGCAAATCTTCTGGCATTATTCCAATTCCATTGTCTTCAATTACAAGTTCATTTTTCTCTAAATAAATTGCAATACTTCCATTATGCGTGTACTTGATTGCATTAGAAATAATTTGCTCTAATAAAAAAGAAAACCACTTGGCATCAGTTAAAATTATTTTCTTAGTTTCGAAAAAGTCTACCCTATTATTTTTCCCAATAAACTGAATTGAATATTTTCTAATTACGCTCCTAATAATTTCATCTAAATTGTACTTGCTAAAGACATAATCCGTGCTATTTGCATTCATCCTTGCATAGCCCAAAATATTTCCCACATACTCTTCGATTTCAAAAATCTCTTTTTCGCAATCTATTCTGTTTATTTCATCTTTTTTGAGTAAAAGTTTTAAAGCAAATATTGGGGATTTTATTTGATGAGTCCAAATAGTTAAGTAGTTTTTTACATCTGCTCTTTTCTTTTCTCCAATCTCTTTAACTCTTTTATTTTCTTCTAGGCTTTTATAAAGAGCCTTTGATAATGGGGACTCATAAAGTTCTAATATTTTTTCGTAGTCTTTTCTATTTAAAAGATCTATTTCTTCTCTGTAATCACGGTCTCTTATGGAGTAAAGAAAAATCATATAAATAAAAAATAAAAATAGATATAAAAAAGCTATATAAATGGACTTATCCCTATCAAATTCAAAAATTAAATAAGTTCCCAGGATATAAAAAAATATGAAAAATCCAAGAATTAATGTAAACTTTTCTCTCTTTAAAAAACTTTTAATTGGCAGGTGGGACATAATAGCCTACTCCCTTCTTAGTTTTTATTAACTCAAAAATATTTATATCTTCTAGCTTTTTTCTTAGACGCATTACATTTACTGTTAAGGTGTTGTCGTCAATATAGGAATCAGTTTGCCAAATTTTATCAATAATTTCATCTCTATTAACAACTTTACCTGGCTTTTCCAAGAGAATTTCTAAAATTTTAAATTCATTTTTCGTGAGTTCTATTTCTTTGTTTTCTCTTGATATAATCATCTTTTCGCAGTCAAGTCTTATGTCTTTGTAAAAAATATTTCTTGTCTCAATATATTCGTAAGCTCTTCTAAGCAATGCTCTTATTTTTATTTGTAACAGCTCTAGTTCAAATGGCTTAGTCAGATAATCATCTGCTCCAAGATCCATTGCCATTATTAAATTTAAATTTTCATCCGCAGCTGAAATAAATAAAATTGGAACTTTAGAATTTTTCCTAATAATTTTGCACCAATGATAACCATTGTAAAAGGGAAGAGTCACATCCATTAAAACTAAATCAGGATGGAAGTTTTTAAATTCATCAAAAATATTTTGAAAGTCCTCTGCAATTTTTATTTCATAGTTCCAAAACTCGAGGTGCCTTTCAATTCCTTCTGCAATTACCTTGTCATCTTCTATCAAAAAAATCTTCCACTTTTTGTTTTCCATATCTTTACAACCTACTCTCTTAACTAAAACTTACCTGACTTAATTATATATATTAAAACCCGCTAACAAAAGTAAAGCATAACCTGCTAAAAAAAGTCAAGCATAAAAAAAGGAGCCTAAGCTCCTTTATTTTAATATTTTTTATCATACTGTGGCTTCTTCTTTTGCTGCTTCTTTTTCTGCTTCCATCTTCGCTTTTGCTGCCAATGCTTCTTGTCTCTTCTTTTCTGCTTGTAGTCTTTGGTTTTCTTTTATTTTTGCGATTCTTTCTGGATATTCACAGAAGATTGCGCCTGTTGGACAGTTGGCTACGCAGATTCCGCAGTTGATACATTTTGTATAATCGATTGCTGCTAGGTTGTCTGTTACGTGGATTGCGTCTTTTGGACATTTCTTTTCACAGATTCCACATCCGATACATCCGTTACTGCAGTATGTTCTTACTTCTTTACCTGCATCTTTTGAGAAGCATTTTACTTCTGTTTTTTGTTTGTATGGCATTAGTCCGATTATATTCTTTGGACAGATTTTGATACATTTCATACATGCTACGCATTTTTCCTTGTCTACTTCGGCGATTTTGCCGTCTGTGATATGGATTGCGTCGTAGTCACATACTGTTGTACAGGTTCCGCCACCTAAACAGCCGTAACTGCAGGCTTTTGAACCTTTTTGAAAGTCTGCTATTAATCTACAGTCTACTAAGCCTTTGTATTCATATTTATCTTTTGCTGCTTCACAGGTTCCTTGACATTTAACTACTGCTACTTGTCTTTCTACGTTGCCGGCGTTTACTCCCATTACATCTGCAACTGCTGCTGCTACTTGGGCTCCCCCGATTACGCATCCTGTTACTGGTGCTTCTCCTCTTGCTATTGCGTCTGCTAGTCCGTCACATCCTGGGAATCCGCAGGCTCCACAGTTTGCTCCTGGTAGAGCATTTCTAACTGCTATTACTTTTGGATCTACTTCTACTGCAAATACTTTAGATGCTATAGATAGTATGACTCCAAATAGTGCTCCTATTATACCTAGTATTATTATTGGTGTTATTATTGAAGACATCTTTTCCTCCTTATACCAATCCGCCAAATCCGGAGAACGCTAGTGCCATTAAGCCTGCACTTATTAGTGCTATTGGTACTCCTTGTAGTGGCTTTGGTACAGCTCCTAGGGCAAGTCTTTCTCTTAGTGAACTCATTAGTATTAGTGCCATTGAAAATCCAAGTGATGCTCCTAGTCCTGAGAAGATGGTTTCTATTATTCCGTATCCGTTTTGGATGTTTAGTACTGTTACTCCTAGTACTACGCAGTTGGTGGTAATAAGTGGTAAGAATACCCCCATGGCTGTGTATAGTGCTGGTGAGATCTTCTTGATTACCATTTCTACGAATTGTACTAGTGATGCTATTACTAGTATAAATACTATGGTTTGTAAGTATTCAAGATGGTATACGTCTAGTATAAACTTTTGTATGCACCATGTGATTATTGATGCTAGTACTACTACGAATGTTACTGCGATTCCCATTCCTGTTGCTGTTTCTGTCTTAGATGATACTCCAAGGAATGGACAGATTCCTAAGAATTGTGCGAATACGTAGTTATTTACTAGTATGGTGGATATTAATATGGTTATTATTTTACCTGCCATTATTCTCCCCTCCTAGATAGTATTGATCTGTATCCTGCAATTAAAAATCCTAGTAGTATGAATGCTCCTGCTGGGGCTCCCATTAGACCTATTCCTGGGAATGCTTCTGGTAGAATCCTTTTATCTAGTAATGTTCCGTAGCCCACAAGTTCTCTTATGAAGCCCATTGTGATTACTGCTAGAGAGTATCCTATTCCTGTTCCTAGTCCATCTACTATTGATGGGATTAATTTGTTTTTATATGCAAATCCTTCTGCTTCTCCTAATATACAGCAGTTTACTACGATTAGTGGTAGGAATATTCCTAGTGCGCCGTAGATTGCTGGTGAAAATGCGTGTAGTATCATTTGTACTAATGTTACAAATGTTGCTATTACTACTATGAAGCATGGGATTCTGATCTTGTCAGGGATTATATTTCTAAATATTGATACTACTGCGTTACTCATGATTAGTACGAAGGTTACTGCAGCCCCCATTGCTATTGCGTTTTGAAGACTGTTTGTAATTGCTAGTACTGAACATAGTCCTATCAGTTGCATGAAGATAGGGTTGTGTTTAATCATTGAATTTGTAAATACTTTACTTAATTTCATTAGTTTGCACCCCCATCAGCTTTTAGAACTTGGTTGTAGACTTCGATTGCTATGTTGTCGCCTTTTACTACTGCTTTTGAAGTAACTGTTGCGCCTGAGATCCACATAACTTGGTTTTCACCAGATGGGTCCTTTGCATATTCAACAGGTCCTGCTGCAGATTTGCCATTATAGCTTGATGTGTAGTCTTCACCTTCTATATGTGTTCCAAATCCTTTTGTTTCTTGGTTTGTAATATTTCTAAATCCTGCCAATTTATCTCCGTCAAGTAGGATTCCTATGGCATTTGTCATTGAACCACCAAATCCGTTGGTGTTTACATTTATACCGTATCCTACTACTTCGCCGCCTTTTTTAGCAACGAATACATTTTGAATGTCAGGATAGTTTGCTTGTATTTCTTCTAGTTTTGCCTTGTCATATTCTTCAAAGTCATCTGCTGCTTCTCCAAATATAGCTTGGTAAGACTTCATAGTTTGTTCGAATTCCATTTGTTTAATCTTCGGTTCGGTTATTCCGTTTACATATGCAAGAAGTCCTGCTGATATTGCACAGAATATTAAAAGAATTATTCCGAATTTAATTGGTTCTTTCATTTATTTTGCACCTCCCCGTAAGCTTCTGTCTTAGTTAATCTGTCGATTAATGGAGTTGCTACGTTCATTAGGCATATTGAATAAGATACACCTTCTGGTAGTGAAGCCTTGGTTCTTATGACTGCGGTTATAATACCACAACCTATTGCAAATATAATCTTACCTCTGTTGTTACCAGGAGAAGTTGTATAATCTGTAGCCATGAAGAAAGCTCCTAGGAAAAGTCCTCCACCTAGGATTTCATATGGGATTATATTAAAAGGTACTCCAAGTATTGGTAAAAATACTGCAGTTGTAAGTATATAGAAAACTGGGATTCTCCAGTTAATTACATTTCTAATGATTAGATAAAGTCCACCTAGTAATAGAAGAGCCGCAGAGGTTTCTCCGATTACACCGTAGATTTTTCCGGTGAACATATTCATAAGTGGTGGAAGACTCTCAAAATTTCCAGCTTTTATAACTTGAAGTGGAGTAGCTTCTACCATTCCATCCACAGTTGCTTGTGCAATAGTGTCATAGTTGATGTATGCGGTCATTTCCTTTGCCCAGGATGCCATAAGCACGATTCTTGCAGCAAGAGCTGGGTTCATGAAGTTAAATCCGATACCACCGAAACATTCTTTAACAACGATAATTGAAAATACACAGCCGAAAATAGCCATCCAATATGGAAAATCATAAGGAAGGTTAAATGCGATTAAAATACCAGTTACAATCGCAGAAAGGTCGTGTACTTGAGTAGGTTTTTTAGCTAACTTTTGATAACAATATTCAGATGCTAGACATGAAAAAGCACAAACTATAGTCAAAAATAGGGCTCTAATTCCGAAGAAATAGATAGCACCTAAAAGAGCTGGAATAAGTGCGATAATTACGTCAAGCATTATCTTTTGAACAGTATCCTTACTTCTAATATGTGGGGCAAGAGATACAAAATAATTAGCGTTTAAATTTTCTTTTTCCATACTTACCTCACTGATTTCATTCTGATTTCACGCTTAGCAAGCTTTATAGATTGGGTCAAATGTCTCTTTGCAGGGCAAACGAAAGAACATATACCACATTCCATACATTGGTCAGCATGAAGTCCGATACAAGCGTCAACATTTCCTCTAAGGATAGCTCCATTGATTCCAGAAGGATTAATCCTAGCAGGACAATGATCTATACATCTAGAGCATCTAATACAAGGGCTTTCTTCATAAGTATCAATGTCTTCATCAGTAAACACAAGGATACCAGAAGTAGTCTTGGTAATAGGACTGTCTAAATCGAATACAGACTTACCAGTCATAGGACCACCGCATACGATCTCAACAGTATTATCCTTAACACCGCCACAAAAATCTAATATGTCTCTTACAGAAGTTCCGATCTTAACCAAGATATTCTTAGGCTTATTGATACCAGAACCAGAAACAGTGATCACTCTTTCGTAAGAAGGCTTACCTTCAATCACAGCTTCATAAAAAGCAAGAGTAGTACCAACGTTGGTTAAGAAAACCCCAACAGTGTTGGTAACGCCATTTTGAGGGACGATTCTGCCAACTACCGCTTCAGATAGTCTCTTAGAATCCCCTTGAGGATACTTGGTCTTACAACCTACTACCTTAATATGGCTCCAAGCAGGATTGCTCTTAATTCTTTCTTCCATCTTTTCGATGGCATCAGGCTTATTTTCTTCGATAGCCATGTAAGAAACATCCTTGTTGTAGTAGTTTGCAAAGATTTCAAGACCCTTAAGTATTTCATCAGTCTTTTCTAACATGATTCTGTGGTCACAAGTAAGGAAAGGTTCACATTCCGCACCATTGATAACACACTCATCAAGAACAGGATTTTCGTTTTTAATCTTCGCATGAAGAGGAAAACCTGCCCCACCCATACCGACAATACCCTTTTCTTTAACGAAAGGAATCATATCATCTAGGGATTTTTCTTCATAATTTGGCATAGGTACGCGCTCAGCCTCTTCGCCGAGCTTGTCATTCTTAATAACAATATGTTCACAGTATCTGCCATCTGCTGTGTACATCATTTTGATAGCTTCCACGGTTCCGGATACACTCGCATGCACAGGAGCAGAGATAAACGCTTCAGAATCACCGATCTTTTGGCCCATTTTAACATGGTCGCCAACCTTAACGATAGGTTTGTTTGCAGCACCTATATGTTGAGACATAGGGATTGCTACAAGTTCAACCTCCGGCATAGTTTCTATCTGACATTTCTCTGAGAGTTCCTTATGCTCATCAAAGTGAATCCCACCAACTGAAAACGTGAGATTTCTTGAACTCATAAATTCACCTCTTTAAAGATAAGTTCATATTATTCTATAAAATTAATTATAACACTTTAGCAAAATGACCTCAATCAAATATAATAAAAAAATAACATACTTATCGTAAATGTGTAAATTATAATAGTTTTTAATATTAGCTATCATTTAAATCGAAAGGATAGAAAAAAATAAATATAACCTAAAGACTATATAACCATAGTAAAATGGTGGGAATTTGATTTTTGTAGAAAATACTAATTTTTATCTTTTTTAAAAAGGCGCAAAGAACACAGATCCCCTGGTGTGAACAAGTCTGGATGATTATCCGTAGCGGAAGCAATCTGCTTCCATTAACTTTGATACTAAACTATCTATCCTCAGACGGTAGCCGTGCAGCAACCATTCATCCTATTCATCCCCGTAGCGGAAGCATTTTGCTTCCATAGCCGAAGGCTCTACTTAGAAAACCTTAAGGAAGACAGTCATCCTGAGCGAACGAAGTGAGTCGAACGGGTATAACCTCAGAGAACCAAGTCTTGGCAAGTGAATTCATCCGAACATAACCCCACCATACTCGAGATCCTTCGACTACGACGGTTCCGCCTTGCTCCACCGTCTCCGCTCAGGATGACTTGGTGGGAGGTTTATTTTAAAACTTCTTGCTATATAGTGTTTACTTAAATGACTTGGTTGAAATTTTATAATTCTCTATGATGAATGTATAGAGGATTGTCATCCTGAGCGAAAGCAGTGAGTCGAAGGATCTGACCTATATTTATCCAACATAAGCATTTATAATAATATCAATAACAATTATCACGCTATCCGGATAGCATTTAAAATTAATCATCAGTTTTTAACCTCACCATCGTTATACCCATTCGACTCCAATGACTCAGCCTAGGCTTCGTCATTTCCGCTCAGGGTGACTGTCTTCCTTTAGTTTTATTTAAATAAGCCTCTCGGCTGTGGAAGCAAAATGCTTCCGCTACAAAAATAAATCTTTTATAAGTTTTCTTAGAAATAAATTTTGAACATTCCTCAAACCTATTCCTTAGTATCCTTAATCAATACCTTCTATAGATATAGCCTCTACCACCACAAGTGATTTTTGCTTCCGGCGTTAAGAAATTTTCCACTGTTTGAGCATAGCGAGTTTGGAAAATTTTAGCCGGATAAAAAAATCACTACCAAAACCTCCCCAATGCGAGGTGGGTAGAGGGAGCTCGAGGGAGAAGGGAGGAAACTGCGAGTCTCGAAGAGAAAACCGCAAGTTTTTTCGAGAGACGTTAATTTCCTCCCTCTCCCTCGTAAAAAAAGATTTGAAGAAGAAAGAATAGGGTTTGGTTATGTAAAAGATATTTATTCATATTTTTGATGCTATCCGGATAGCATTTAAAATTAATCATCAGTTTTTAACCACACCATCGTTATACCCATTCGACTCCAATGACTCAGCCTAGGCTTCGTCATTTCCGCTCAGGGTGACGGTCTTCCTTTTGGTTTTCTTAATATCGTTCCCCCAACTGCCTTCACCCTGAGAGGCAGTCGAGTTCTGCAAATCAGCCTTTGACTTCGTAATTTCCGCTCAGTGTTACTTTATTTGGAAGATTCAATTTGGAATCCATTTTCCCCACAAAAAAATAGCGACATTATGCCGCTATTTTCTAAAAATTTTATAATTAAAAATCTAATTATACATTCTCATTCTTTTCTTCACAACAATCGGTGCGACCATGTACATAACAACCGCCGCAATGAGGTGCACCGCAAGCACCACCGCCACGATTTTCGTCGGTCCGCCCAGAGACTTAAGACTCATATACTTTGGTAATATATCCAATATAATGAATTTTGCCAAGAATATATATCCGAGAAATCCGAGGTTAAATACCATTACCGTTCCGTTTCTCTTCACCGCTTGTTGTGGGTTGTCCCAGTCGAGTTTCGGTTTAAATGATCCTACAAGCATCGCCAATGCCGCTATGAAAAACATTGCAACCCCAAGTCCTACCAAGGCTCCGATAATAAACATTGGTCTAAATCCCACCAAGAATAATGCTATTAATGCAGTTGGGATTGTGTTTACACTTTGTAGCAAAATTGATGCTGCAACTCTTCCTCTCACCTGTTCTTTCGCAGAGATTGGCAAGGTTTGTGTCAGCCAAATCTTTTTTCCTTCCCTCGTAAAACTGGTAAGTGCTGTGTTACTTGATATGCTCACAATTGCTCCAACTAGGAAGAATGCTGCTGCTGCAAAGATTACTTCTTCAATTGGAGATGAAAATGATGAGCCGATAAGCTCTGATACTACTCCATAACTTGGGGTTATTCCTAGAGTTTTTGAACTGCTAAATAGGAAAAATATCACAAACACCGCCAAGATAAGTCCACCAATTCCCACATTGAATAGAAATACGGGAGTCTTCACAATATTTAATAGATCTCTCTTCATCAAGGTCTTCGCAACACTTTCTTTGGAGTTTGCCCTCGCCTTTACATGCTTCTTGTGAGAATCTTTTGAGTTTTCAAGATTAATCGCCTTGAATACAAATCCAGTTGATACTTTTGAAAATATATATAGAATTCCACTTCCAAGCAATAGGGCAACAAATCCCACAAGCACTGACACAACTATATTCTTTTCAAGTATTACTTTCAAAAAGAAAATCTGTGGCACCCAACTTGCAACTTTTTCTATTCCTCCAGAAACCGCAATATTCTTTGTAACTGCACTGTTTACAAAGAATTGAATTCCTATGGAAAAGCCGAGCAAAAGCATAAATCCAACCACTTGGAAGATGTACTTAGTGCTTCTAAATTGGTTTAGGTACCTCATTACAACTGACACAACTATTGTGATGACAGCAATTTCAAAGTTTACAGAACCTATGACAAGCATGATTACCGGAAAGATCTTCGCAACGTCGTTGAATCCAGCATTGGCATAAGGAATATAGACGAAGCTCACGTAAATTCCAAATATGATGTAGAAGATAAGCCCCATTGATAGTGCCTTTGCAAATAGGATGTTTTCCCTCTTGATTGGCAAGGTCATGAGCATCTTCACCTCGTTTGAGTAGAAGATCGCCGACATAAATGCCACCATGTAAAATATCAATAAGAATATTCCCATTCCAAGGAAAAGCTGAATCATAACCATGTATCCCGCTTCAGTCCTAGCAATTTCTGTGATTGCAGATAGAGCCACCACTCCGAAAAGTCCTATGATGTAGATGGTTAAAATCAGAGATAAAAAGATATTTAAAATTCTCTTTCTTTTTCCTTTGCCATCGTTGGTCCTCAAATTGAAAATTCTATAAGTGAAACTTTTTAAATCTTTCTTTATTAATGTTTTAAGCTCTGTCATCTGTTAGCTCCAAGAATATTTTTTCCAAGCTGCCTGTGTCCTTCGCCGCGGCCTTGATTTCGTCAAGAGTCCCAACAGCTATAATCTTACCCTTGTTGATGATACCGATTCTGTCACAGAGATTTTCTGCAACTTCCATTACGTGGGTGGAGAAAAACACAGTCCTGCCCTCATCTGCCAAGGCTCTCATGATTTCCTTTAATCTAAACGAAGATTTCGCATCGAGGCCAACCATTGGTTCGTCGAGAATTAAAAGTTTTGGACTGTGGATCAGCGCTCCCATGATGACGATCTTTTGTTTCATTCCGTGGGAATATCCAGCGATCATCACATCGAGATTGTCCT
Source organism: Peptoniphilus sp. BV3AC2 (assembly GCF_000478945.1). NCBI lineage: Bacteria > Bacillati > Bacillota > Tissierellia > Tissierellales > Peptoniphilaceae > Peptoniphilus > Peptoniphilus sp. BV3AC2. The sequence goes on from NZ_AWXD01000030.1 coordinate 30,777, forward strand.
TCATCTCAAATACTTCTGCGTATCTATCAATCTGTTTATTTCTCTCTTCGTCGCTAAGTTCAAACACGTCGGCGATAAAGTTTAGATACTGCCTTCCAGTCATGATGTCGTAGATTTCTGGACTGTCCGGTACGTAGGCGATCTGCCTCTTCGCTTCCACATCATCGTGAATTGCGTCGATTCCGTCAACAGATATACTTCCGCCATCAGGCATAAGCATGCCCACGATCATCTTAATCGTCGTGGTCTTACCAGCGCCGTTTGGACCGAGAAATCCGTAGATTTCCCCAGATTTTACAGATAGGTCGATGTTATCCACCGCCACCTTGTCACCGAATTTTTTAGTTAAATTTTTAATTTCAAGCATATTATTCTCCTAAATTAGTCTTAATTTTATTATAAAGTTCAATCGTCTTTTCATCGTCTTCCATATTGAAGTAGAAATTTTTGTTCTTCGTCTTCATATGGATGACCTTATCTACATTTCTGTAAATGTAGAGTCTCACAGGTCCGATACCCTTCATCTCAAAATCACCATAACCTTGGGACTCGATGGCAGCACCATTGGTCCGAATCATCTCCACCTTTGGAAATTCGTCGAGAAGTTCCAAATTTTCCACATCGGAAAGATCAATTTTGTCGCTATAAATCTTGGCGCTAATCTCCATTCTGTCACCGATAAATTCATAGCTATACTTGGCAGGAGATAGAAAATATCCCACAGAACCCACCAGAGCGATAATTAAAATCGTAGAAACTAAGTAGATTATCTTGCCCGCCTTGTTGCCACGATTTATTTCCATATTTCCAATATTTAACTTGGAAGGCACGAGAATTCTCGGATCATTTGGATTGTTGTAGCCGAAAAGATCGTAGAAATCATCTTCAGAAGAGATAAACTCTTCGTCAATCTTCTGTTCTGATTTCACAAGGTAGATGGTGTAGCTAAGCACCACAGCCATCTCCGCAACCAAGTACCAAAGGATAAACTTCCCTTCTATAAAATCATCTAATGCAAGTACCAGCACAGAAGTAATCCCTGAAAAAATCGTAGCGAGGATGATTGCAACTCTTTCAGGATAGACCTTTGCTCGTAGATTTCTGCGGATATTTTCATCCCTATCTGAAGTGTAAACCGTGTTTCCCCTCCTTCTCAAAATAAAAGCAAAGAAGAGAAAGAGGAGCACATTTATAAGCCCCGTTACAATAATCGTAAAAGCAAGAGTGTTGATTTTAAACTTCAAAAGCGAAGGTAAGAGCAAGATAATAGGCAAAATATAAAAATATTCTGAAATCTTCGCCTTTTCAATCTCCATATTCGCCACCACGTCTACAAAGAGCACCTTGGCATCGTCCACGTTCCACGACTTCTTAAGCGCCCTTAGATTCCTCATTGAAAGATAGGTGGAATAGCCCATCCCCATAGAAACTCCAAGTACAGAAACGATGAAGATATACATAATAAACGCCTCAGACTTGGTCACAAACATGAGAAGAGGAAAGAATAGAGAAACTATACAAATCTTCTTTCGCATTTCTTTTTCGTGATTTAGAATCTCCTGTACCTCATCGGACTGAAACTGCGCATAGGACATGGTCGTCGCAAGAACGTAGCCATTTTCATAACGCAGATTCCTCTTTTGAGAAAAGTACGCAACAATTGTAATGAAATATGCATTAGCAAGTAGAATTATCATAAATACCATCGAGAATCACCTCCACTTCGTCTTTGGAATAACCGCGGGCAATAGCCTCCTTAAATAAATCTTGCAAATTTTCTTCGTAAGCCTCGCATTTAAGAGAAGCATCTGAATAGATTCGAGAGCCGACACTTCTGTCCACCTCGATAAAACCCTCATCTTTTAGAAGGGTATAAGCCTTCTGCACCGTCATAATATTTAAATTTAAATCACTGGCAAGACTTCTCACAGAAGGAATGGGATCGCCCTTCTTCAGCTCGCCATAAGCGATAAGGTTTACAAACATATTCCGAATCTGAATGTAGATCGGAGTGTCTTTAGTAGTATCAATCTTATAAATCATAACCCACCTCTGTATTACTTATTATATAACACATGGTACAGTTGTCAATATAATTAAATAATATTTTTTGTAAAATTTAGAACTAAATACATGATCCTCAGGCGAAGCCGTGAAACAACCATTCTTAATATTCACACTCGTAGCGGAACTTTCTAGATTCCACAGCCGAAGGCTACAATGAACTTCCCAACTGCGGTCACCCTGAGAGGCAGTCGAGTTCTGCAAATCAAACATAGATTATTATTTGCCTACGCCTAAAATATATTTAAAATAAAAAAGGGATACATGATTTCTCAGGTATCCCTTTGCGTCTAAGACGCAAGATCTAATAGGTTGTGTTTCCACAACTATGTCCCTATAGGACTATTATGTCTTTAATATACAAAATAATTGACTATTTGTCAAAAACGTATAACTCTTTGATTTTTTTATTTATTAGGTCTAAATGTCTTGAATCCAAGATTGATTCCACTCAGAGCCTCTCGGCTATGGAAGCAAAATGCTTCCGCTACAAAATTAGATCGTACCTCAAAGATAAATATATTTTTAAGATTAATAATCCTCAAGACGAATAAACAAAAATCCTTTCCCAAAAAAAACAAAAAAAGCACTTTAAAAGTGCTAATTTATCCTCTCGAAAATCCCATATAAAATTGGCTTATCAATACTTCTCCACTTGCTCTCGTACTCCGTCACAATATTATCCGGAAAATCCTCAAGCTTCATATCAAAAGTCTTAAACACGCATTTAAAACCGCATTCGTCAAAATAATCAAGACTCGCTTCGAAGAGGTCCCTATCGTCCACCTTGAGGTAGATTTTCCCACCAACTTTTAAAAACTTCTTGTACCTCTCAAGAAAAAGCGGATAGGTGAGCCTTCTCTTCTGTTGACGAGGCTTCGGCCACGGATTGCAGAAATTAATATAGATAGTGCTCACCGCATCCTCGTTGAAAACTTCGTCAATCTTTTCAATATCAATGGCAACCGCCCTGACATTATTAAGTTCATTGTCCTTTATCTTCCTTGCAGCATAGATAAACGCGTTGGTCTCCTTATCAAAAGCCACAAAATTCACATCAGGATGCCTAAGCGCCATCTGTCTAAGGAACTCTCCCTTTCCAGCGCCAAGCTCCACCCTGATTTCATTATTATTACCAAAAATCTCCTGCCAACGGTCCTTCAAACCCTCGGTTTCAAAAAACACATAGGGATTCTCCTTCATCTCCGGAATGGCAAAATGTTTCTTTCTAAGTCTCATATAATCACCAAGTAGATTATATAGATAATGGCAGCTAAATTCAAGAAAAAGATGGGTATTGTTGTTAGAAGTAATCCCGGGATGCTTGTCATCATTACAGAAACATCCGTCTTCAGGCGTAGCCGTGCAACCACATAAATTACCATTAACACTTTGTAGCGGAAGCTATTAGCTTCCATCAACATCGATACTACATTATCTCCACTCAGACATCGCCGTACGACAACATTCCAATTACATCAATCACCACTCTTTTAACCAAACTAAAAAACACAAACCTATACTTGATTTGTGTTTTTATTAATATAATTCTTCTTAAACTATTTCATATATCTATTGGCAACATCTTCCAGTAAAGAAAAATCACAACAACGACTTTTTACCTTCAACTCAAAAGAGGTTAAAGAGCTGTCATCTTGCGTCATTTTTTTATAAAGTGAATACGCTTTGCTTGTAATATTTAATTTATTCGATCTGATCCACCTAATTTGTTTACTTAATAAAGTCTGGTAATTCTTATCTTTTATAGAATTAATATCTATTTTAAAATAAGTATTATTAACTAAAGGTATCATATTATTTAAATTAATAGCTCCCAGATTTCCAGAATCAATTTTTATAAAATCAATATTATTCTTCATAGTGATATGCTTTCTTTTAGGCGAAGATAGAGGCGCAAAATAATTAATAGAACTATCAGCAGTTGATAAGCTCAAAATAATGCCAACATATGGTCTATCAATACCATGGTTAAATAAAACTTTACTATCAAAAGTTCTTAAATAGTTTAAAAATTTACTATCTACTGTAAATAAATTTAACATTCTATCCCCTTTACAAAAAAAGCGGCTTGCAATAAGCAAACCACTTTTCCTTTTTTAGTTCGCATTTAATGGCTGCGTACACCGCTTTTTTAGTTCGCATTTAATGGCTGCGTACACCGCTTTTTTAGTTCGCATTTAATGGCTGCGTACACCGCTTTTATTACAATTAAAATATACCATAGATATGTTTTTCTGTCAATAAAATGGTATCTTGTGTAATGCTCATAGTTTCATATTCATCCCGTAGCGAAATCTCCAAACTACACCAAACATCAATGTCTTACCTCAAAAAGTCTAACCCATTCCCTACTTAATTCCACGTAGAGCCTATCGGTCATGGAAGCAGGTTGCTTCCGCTACAAAAATCAATCATTCATCAGTTATAATTATATTTTTAAACAAATAATCCTCCAGACGAATAAACAAAAATTCAGCCGAAGGCGTATGACAATATATATTCCAATTCATCCCCCATAGCGGAACCTTCTAGGTTCCACAGCTGAAGGCGTGAAGTCTTTAAATATCGCAAATGATTTTATACTATCGAGACACAGTGTATCCAATTACACCAATCATCAATGTCTAACCCCACCAGGGTTATACCCATTCGACTACAATGACTCAGCCTAGGCTTCGTCATTTCCGCTCAGGGTGACTGTGTTCCTTTAATTTCTCAAATTCCGCTACAAAAATCACCCACCCTTTTACCTAAAAATAAAAAATACCCCTAATTATTTCACAAATTAGGGGCAAAATCATATATTTTACTTTGTAATAGATCCTTCGAATCGAAAATAAATTTTCTCCCTCAGGATGACCGGCGGTTGTTTCGTCTTCTATTTCTTCTAACCTTCCTGCCATTACCACTGCCGACAAACCTTACTAGTTTCAAAACAAAAACTACCAAAAGTATTATAAGCACAGCGGTAACTGCGAGGATTCCATTCTTGAGTCCATTCACACCTGGTGCGGCTTCCACATTGTCATCTGTCACATCTGCTTTTGCCACATCTTCCACCAATTTACAATTGACGAGGAGTCTCTGTTTTCTCGGTGGTGTAAGCGGATCACAAGTTAGTAAGGTAAGTATCTTCTTACCAGGAACAGAATCCAGTTTCTCCCATTCCCAAGCTTCGATGATTTCTTTGTCCGCCACCTTGTACTCCAAGGTTTTATTCGGCCAACTTAAATAAACAGAATCCCCGGCGGAAAGTTTGTCCAAATTCCAAAACATAATCGCTTGGTAGTATCCTCTATGTCCCGCAATGACAGCCCTAGTTCCAGGCTTTTCGCTAGGCAAATCCGTCCCTTCAATATGGGCAACCCCCATGGCGAGGTGCTTCTTGGAAGCATCCAGGTACACAGGCTCCGTCACATCAATCTTCGGTATGCTTAGATACGCAAACACCTGGTCCTTGTCCTCCAAAAATGAATAGTCTGAAGCGTAGTCGTCTGTGGCAAATGGATCCACGATATTTACTTCACCATTTAAAGATTTATTATATTTTTCAATCTCGCCTAAGGTATGCTTATCAAGCTCCATGCCGCTACTCATAAATTTCATGTAGCCACTAGTCCCAGCGATGATGTCCTTGGAAAGTTTAAAAAAACCATAAAGCGGAATCGAAATTCCCAAAATAATCAAAAGATATCCAAGAATAACCTTGTTTCTCTTACTCATCTTTCTTCTCCTCAATCGAATCCATGTATTCCCTGTATCTTCTAAGCGCCTTTCTGTAGTCAGATCTAGAGTAAAGCACAAGCACAAATAGCACCACAGAGAAAGGAATCGTAAACGCAAGCATGTCCCTATATTCCAAACCAAGGGAAATAAGCGCACGAGAATCTTCCTTCACAGGAGCCACATAAGGCACGCGATGCCCCCTCACAAGCAGTCTGTGAGAGTTAATCATGTACGGAGTACAAGTTAGAAGCGTCGCATAATCCTTGTCGTCCACAACTAACACCGGATCAAAATTGGAAGGCTCCACCGTCAAAATCTGATCCACCTCATAAGCAAGCACAGTTTGAATATTGTGGATATAGAAAATATCACCCTTTTGAAGCTTGTCCAGATCCCTAAAAAGTCTCGCAGAAGGCAGCCCCCTGTGAGCAGTAAGCACAGTATGAGTGGACTTGCCACCAATAGGAAGACTCGTACCCTCCAAGTGACCAACGCCCTTGTTAAGCACGTCAAAACTAGTGCCGGCGTAAATAGGAAGATTCGTGTCAATTTTAGGAATTTCCACAAACCCAAGCTTCTCCTTGACCTCAAGCATACGAGCATACTCGGCAATACCTTCCTTTTCCTTTTCAGTATAAGGGTCAGCGAGTCTAGAAGGGTCCAAAACCCTATTGTAAGCCTCAGCAAGTTCAATCCTTCTTAAAATCTCATTCTGATCGAGGGACTTCGCATTCTCAGTGAACTCGAGAATTTGATTATTAGCCTCGATTCTATAATAATAATTGGAAACCATCGGGTACATCATGATGACAAAACCAGCGATGAAAAGAATAACAAGTGGCCAGATCTTCTTCTTACCAGTAGACTTACTCATTGCCATCACCCCTCTTGTCCTCGTGATTCTTAAGAATCAACACATACCTCTTCGTCTTCCTCTTGTAATTGTAAATCATCAAAAGCATAAGCACGATAAACGCTATATCGCCCATAAACATATACTTATACTTAAAGTGAGTCTTGTTGCTTAGAATAAACGTATCATCAATAGCCTCATCATAAGGAACCCTATGACCCCTCACAAGAAGCCTGTGAGTATTGATCATGATAGGCGTACAAGTAAGAAGCGTCGCATAATCATGACCAGGCACAATCAAAAGATCACTGAAATTACTAGGCTCAACCACAAGAATTTGGTCAACCTCGTAGGCAATAGTCTCCTTCAAATTGTGAATATAGAACCTCTCCCCAAGCTTCACATTCTTAAGATCAGAAAAAAGCTTCGCCGTAGGAAGCCCAGAATGAGCAGTGATAACCGTGTGGGTAGAATTGCCACCGATAGGCAGACTCGTACCCTCCAAGTGCCCAGCCGCCACCTGAAGCACATCCTCAGAAGTACCAGCACGAATAGGAATATCCACATCAATGGAAGGAATCTGAATGTGACCAATCTGCTCATGAAGCTCCAGCATGCGAGCGTACTCAGCACGACCCTTGTTGTGGCGCTCCTTGGCATAAGGATCCTCAGACACACTATTCACCAAAGAATCATTAAAAGCCTGAGCGAGATCAATCCTTCTCTTAACCTCTTCATCAGACAGTTTCTTCTTTTCACTATCGAAGTTAGACACCTGTTGCGTAGACTCCACACGATAATAGAGCCTAGAAACCGTCGGATACATCAAAACTAAAAAACCTAAAATAAAAATTAACTTAAAAGGCCAAGTCCTTTTTCTCTTACTCTTAGCCATAATCCTCCTAAAATCTATACAAAATAAAAATAATTAACTATACATATTTTACCATAAAGGTCCACAATAAAACCAACATGAGAGAAAAATAAAAAAGGAATTTATCGTAGATTACGATGTTTTATTAAAATAAGTAAAACTTAGTTTGCTTAAAACTACCAATAAAATTCCTCTCAACTGCGGTCATCCTACAAGAACGTCCCCTCTCCCACTTGGTCATCCTGAGCGAAAGAGCTGCAAGGCTCTGAAGTCGAAGGATCTGACACATATTTAACCCGTCTCTGCCAAAAAAATAATCCAAACTTGACCCCACCAGGGTTATACCCGTTCGACTCCAATGACTCATCCAATGCTTCGTCATTTCCGCTCAGGGTGACTGTTTTCCTTGAGAATTTTTGTGAAACAATGTAAGTAGGTGGTCGTCACCCTGAGCGAGCGCCAGTGAGTCGAACGGGTATAACCTCCGAGGACCTAACATTGGCAACTACAACAGTAGCGGAACCTTCCAGGTTCCACAGCCGAAGGCTACTATACACCTTCCAACTGCGGTCATCCTGCAGGAGCGTCATCCCTCCCACTTGGTCATCCTGAGCGAAAGAGCCGTAAGGCTCTGAAGTCGAAGGATCTGACACATATTTAACCCATCTTAGCCAAAAAAATCATCCAAACATAACCCCACCAGGTTTATACCCATTCGACTACGGGTGTCGGTAATCCTCCACCCTTCGCTCAGGGTGACTGTCTTCCTTAAGAATTTTTGTGAAACAATGTAAGTAGGTGGTCGTCACCCTGAGCGAACGAAGTGAGTCGAACGGGTATAACTTCCGAAGACCTAACATTAGCAACTACAACCGTAGCGGAACCTTCCAGGTTCCACAGCCGAAGGCGTAGAGTCTTCAAATTTTGCAAATTATTAAAACATATCGAGCGACAACATTCCCAACTGACTACATTTCATAGGGATTCTCCCAACTGCGGTCACCCTGAGCGAACGAAGTGAGTCGAACGGGTATAACCTCCGAAGACCAAGTCTAGGCAAATAATTCATTCCAACTGACCCCACCATACTCGAGATCCTTCGACTACGACGGTTCCGCCTTCCTCCACCGTCTCCGCTCAGGATGACTGGTGTGGCGGTTACCCCAAAAACCAAAAAAACAGCAGTCGAGTTCAACAAATCCCTTCTTCAAAAAACACACATAAAACAACCCCCTACATACACCAGTACATAGGGGGTAAATAACATATTGATTAAAATCCTGTGCTATTTAATTTTCCAAAACATAAACATAAATCACAATCACAAATCGCAACCGCAATCATAAATCATAATCATAACCACGATCGCAATCCATAATCATAACCCATATTTATCATTTATTTTCCTTCACCAAAACACCGCCCCAAATAGAGCATATAACCCCGAAAATCGACATCAAAATCAAACTAATGTCACCAGTCTTCGGAATTCTTCTCGGTTTCTTTGGCTTGTCCTTATCTTTCGGAGGTTTCTTCGGTTTCTCCTCATCATCAGGAGGAGGCGGAACCGGTTTGTTCTCAACCACCTTATCTAGCTCAAGAGAATTCCCATCAATGACAAAAGACTCAGCTCCGCCAAGAGGCTCATATCCCCCAGCAGGCTTCACTTCCCACAAAGAATAAGTCCCAAAAGGTAGATTATCCACCGCAAAGTACCCATCCTTATCAGAAATAAGCACCAAATCCTTGCCATTAATCTTCACTCTTTCATCGTAACCATTCACATTTCTAGTAACGATGAAACGCACGCCCTCAATAGGCTTCTTCGAATCAGAATCGATCTTTTTAAACCTCTTGCCGCCGTCAGAATCCTTGTAGTTCACCACCACAACCTTGGTAGTGCCACCGTTGACAACGAAACGAGTCCTCACATTCTTAATCCTGTAACCCTCCGGCGCTTGCACCTCTTCAAAGATATACTCGCCAAGCTCGATACCTTTAATCGAAATCTTGCCATTGGAATCAGTAATAAGGTTACTCATCACCAAAGTCTCCTCGCCATTTACCACCTTGTAGAGGTTAAAGACAGCCCCAGCAAGAGGCACATCATCAGCAGAAACCTTGAAAAGTTCCACATGATTATCAGGAGGCGGAACCTCGTGGCGACCTTTCGGCATGATGGTCACGTCGTTCTTATTAGCCTCATCAACAGTAAAGACAAAAGGAAAAATCTCAACCTTACCATTGTCAGAAACCCTAGCATAGTAGGTCCCAGACTTAAAACCATCAAGGCTCGCAACGCCTTTATCATTGGTAGTAACAGTAGTTTTATCTTTATACTCCTTAGACAAAGCAGCATCAGACCAAGAATAAAGATTCTTCGCCAAATCTTCCTTATCCTTATCAGAAGTAATAATCTTATCGCCAATCTTCCAGATGACGATCTCTCTATTAGCCACATCATTAGCTTTGCGATCCTTGCCAGTCAAATCAATAGTAAGGCTCTTAGCATAAACAGCACCTGAGATAATAACCATGCTAAAAATTACACAGCCAAGAAGTAGCTTAAATATTTTATTATTCAATTTTAGCACGGCTAACCCTCTTTCTTAATTAGTTTTCTTCAGCAGTTCTCTTTCTCATAGCGATGAAAGCACCAGCCATTAGAGAAATACCAACAACAGTGAATATAACAGTACCGATACCACCAGTTTGTGGGATGGTAACTTTCTTGTTCTTTACTTCTAGCGCATCTTTTGTGCCATCGGCAGCGTCTAATTTATAGTTGATGTCGTAGGCTGTTTGATTTTCTTTTCCTACTGTACCAACTGTAAATTTAATTGGAGTTGTTAATTTAGAGAATCCTGTTGGAGGTGTTTCTTCCACTAATTCATAGTTTCCATAAGCTAAACCATCAACTTCAAATTGACCATCTTTGTTAGATACGAATTTGTGGCCATCAGTTTTAGTAGTTGTCCAAGTCCACATAACCTTCATCTTTGCATAAGCCTTATCTCTAGTTGTTGCTAATGTTGCAATTGCATTTTCTGCATTTGTTTTTGAATCATATTGTTGACCGTCAATAGTTACCTTATTATCAGCTGTAATTTCGCCTTTTTCTAAAGCTGTATTTAGAGCTGCTATAGCTTCATTGTATTTTGTCTCAGCTGTTTCGTAAGCAGTTTTATTTTGTGCATTTACTTTAGAATCAAAAGCAAGATATTCGGTTTGATTATTTTCACCAGCTCTAGTTACATAGAATTCTGCTCCTGCAAGTCTGTTTGATCCACCATCAGTCTTTACAAACTTGAAGTTGTAAGTTGTAACTTTTGGTGGTCTTGGTGTGATTACAGTTGGGTTATATTCGTTCTTGATAGCCATTTCGTTTGTTCCTGGTGTAAATTTAGCTTCATATCCATTTACAAACTCGTGAACAGTGTACTCTGCGTTTTCAAGATTTGTAAACTTACCTGAATATTTATCAGTTCCTAGTGTAAACTTAATTTGTTCTTTACCTTCTTCAGGAGCTATATAATTTTCTTCTAATATATTACCTGTTCCATCAAGAACAACTTCAGCTACAGTCTTACCACCTTTTTCAAGTAAGTAAGTAACTTTTGTGTTTCTATTATCCTTAGTATCAGACCATGTTTTCTTTACATCAAATTCTCCATTAGTTGGAGTTATTTTTCCACCTGGATTTGGTTCGCCTGGTGTAAAGGTAATATTGTTGTTTTCTTTCTTATCAACTACTGATTCACCATTTAGATAAGCATAGTAAGTTAATTTGAATTCAACATTACCTTCTAGTAATTTTTCGTTTACAGTTTTGATATAAGCTTCTGATAGCTCTAAGTCAAAACCATTGTCATATTCATTTAATGTGTAGTTAGAATTAGTTACTTCAGTAAATGCACTTTCATTAGGGAATTTAACTTCAAGTTTTAGTTTTGCTGATCCTTCAACATTATTTACATCAGCTGCTTTTACAAATGTAAGACCTTTAGTCATTCTATCTGACCAAGATGCTCCAGTGTATTTTTGACCTTTTTTAAGAAGTGTAGGTACTTCGTAAGGGATAGCTGAACCTTTTCTTGCGTCAATTGCTTCTTTTTCTGCTAAATATTTATCATATTCTGCACCATACTTAGCTTTCCAGTCTGCTACTTGCTCCTTAGTTAATGTTTTTGTAAGTGCTTCAGAGTCAATCTTTGTTACTTTACCATCTTTTTTAACATAGCCTTTTGCCATTTCTACGTCTTCTTTTTCGTTCTTTGGATAAATATGAACTGTGTTTAAGAAGTATTCTCCAGCTTTGAATTGAGGTTTTTCAGAAGTTCCTGTTCCTTGAATGTCTTCGCCTAAAAGAACTGGTATAGCAATTGCAAATGGAACTGCTATAGACTTTGTGATGTTAGAAGGTCTTCCTGTTTCTATAAACCAGTAGTAACCTTGTTCAAGGTCAACTGTTGCAGGTTGTACATTACCACTTGCATCTTTTGTTGTTTTAATAGTGTTATTATTTGGTGCAGTAACTCCTGAATTAGTATCAGCAACAACAGTATCCATTTCTGCTTTAGTATCGTACTTGTCAGGATTTGCTTTCATTTCATCAAGCTTTTGAGGAGAAGCAACCTTGTAGTAAGTAAATTCTACCCCTGCAATTTCTTGAACTTCTTTTCCACCAATAGTAAGCTTTCCTTCTTGTTTTTTGTACTCTCCACCATTATGGTCGATTGGATTTCCAAAATTATCAGTTAATAGCTTGTGAACATTAAGTTTTGTTTTAAAGTTTTTTTCGCCTTCAACAGCTTTTAATACACCTGTATCAATTACTGGTGGTGTGTTTGCATTATTAGCCATCGCGGTTAGCGGGCTAAATGCTCCAATCATCATCACTAATGCTAAAATTAGTGACATAAATTTTTTCTTGTTCATAATAAACTCCTTAATTTTATTATTTGTATAATCATTTGCCTAAGCAAATTACTACCTTTTGTATATTGCCAATTGACAATATATTTAAAATCTGTCCATCTTTTTTCTTTTTCCAATTAATCTTTTTTCTTTGTGTCTATTTCTTCTTTTATAGCTTCTAGAACTAATATGATATTGTTGATTGTTTTTATCCTATTATTTATTGACCATTTATCATTTCTGACTTTATCAGTATCTAGACATTTCAAAATAGGTATACCTGAGAAAAACTTTTCATTGTTTTTTATGTCTAATTCTAGGTCAAACTTCATGGACTTAAACATTATCAAATCATTGATTAACTTGTCCCTGTCAAAGAAGTCTCTATTAATATAGTTGTCGGTCACATATTTTACTAAATCCTCAATCTGTGTTCCATTTGATAAAGTTTTAATAGCGAGAGGATAACTTACCTGATAGTGTCTATCCTGAGCTGAAAACCTAGTTTTTCCTTCATCTAACGCTATTGAAAGATCATGTGAAATACTACTTTTTTTGTTAGAATCTATATTTTTGTAACTTATTTTAGTTTCTGAAGCTTTTGAATCAGTCACGACTGTTTCTTGGTCTACTGTTTCAATTTCTTGTTCATCTGGCTTAATTTCTTGATTATCATCTTTTTTTTCTTCTGAATAATCTTGATTATGATAATTTTCTTCTTTAATGCTTTCTAATGTATAGATTGCATAATTTACAACAATTAGCCTTGAAGAGTCTGAATTTTTTGAAGTTGCAAATAACTCTATTGCTACTTTTAAAAAAATATAAATTATCAACGCAAAGAAAACAATATTTACTTGTTCATTACTTAAATGTTCTTTGTTTATAGCTTTTAAACTTAAGATAGCTGAAATAACTGAAATAAAAAATATAATTATCTCTCTTGCAATACCTTCATTTTTTATTTCTTTTTCTATTTCATCTCTATAAGTTTTAAAAATAATTAAGTCTTTTAACAAATTATTTAAAACTCTATTTTCATTATATAGATAATTTGTATTAACATATTCTATTATTTCATGTTTTTTTAACTTTTTAAGATTAACACGAGTTGGATAACATAAATTATAATACAAGTCATTTTCTATATTTATATAACAGAAATCTTTCTCTTTTAAATGATTCTTCGTCATAAATCACCTCTCATTTATCGGTGACTAATTTTAGATTGTTTCAAGAAAAATTTGTAGTCCTTAAAAACTAGTCTATTATTTCTTTCCATTTTATAATTCCAAGGAGCAGCGACGATGTTTCGCCACCGCCCTTGTTATTATTGTTGTGTTTTCCGTTAGGTTTCCTTGAGTTTATCCCTTGCAACTGCCGTCACCCTGAGCGAGCGCCAGCGAGTCGAACGGGTATAACCTCCGAGGATTCAGTCCTCACAACTGCATTTTCCAAACTGCCGTCATGGAGGGTACCTCTGGTTATCTTTGTAATCATTCATCGAAAACCAGCCCCCTTCTTCTCCTGTAGCTTAAATAAGCAAGTCCAATAAGTGACATTCCTATACTAGTAAATATGAACGTACCCATACCACCAGTGTGAGGATATTCAGCCTTACGGTTTTCCACTTCAATAGGTCTTAGATTATACTTATCAGTATCTACATATACTGGACCTTTAGTAGCTAGCTTATCGATATCAAGTGTGTAATTTACTTCATCTATTACTTCTAGCCCTAAAATTACATCAGCTTTTTGTTCTACTGGCAATAAAGTTTCTTTATTTGTTGCAGAATCTTTCTTTATACTTTCTAATTTTAGTTCACCAGTATATTCTACGACTATGGTGTCTGTGGTTGAGATATCTCCCGTTTCAGTTTCTATACCTAAGAATTTTCTTAGTGAATATCTAGATCCGAAATTTTCACCAACTTTACCATAGGTTTCTGCGTAATAATCTGTATAGTCTTTTGATGTCAAGTCTTCAATTTTAGTCTTAAATCCTTCTACATTATCTTTCTTTAAAATAGCAACTTTTACCTTACCACCGATCTTTCCAGCTTCCTTAGGTATTTCCCATCCATTTTCTATGATTCTTAGGAATGAATTAGCTTCTGGAATAGAAAGTTTTTCATGCTTTGGATTTATTATTATTCTTTGAGTGAATTTCTTATTATCCTTATCCACTGATAGAACTTGACTTGTAATCTTTCCGTTTGCGCCTCTTGATAAACTTGATTGTATTGGATCTTTTTCTTTAACTAGTACTTTTCCTTTTTCAAGCAAGAATTCTCTTATATATCCCGGCATCTTAGAGTAGCCTTTTGGAGCCTTGATTTCTTCTAAAGCGTAGTATCCGTCTTCATAAATTTTTTCTAACTTAAATTTACCATCTTCTCCCGATGTAACTGTCATATCTTTTTCGATAATTTCGCCATTAGAAGATTTTTCAGAAACTTTGATAGGCTTGTATTTATCTTTTTCTCCTTTTTTATAAAGTACTTTAAATTCTGCACCTTCCAAGGAACTTCTATCAATTGAATCAATTTTTATAAATTCAATGTTCTTATAGTTTATTACATCTATAGGTTCAGATCCTACTGGCTCGCTTACTTTTTCATCTTTTGAACCAGTGTTTGAAGATACAGCTTGTCCCACCGGTTTATTTTTGTCTACATATCTTGTAATTTCACCATTTTGTCCTACGCTAAACTCTTCTATATGTCCTTCAATCTTGTTGTAGCCTTCTGGAGCTTTTTTCTCGAATAGGGCATAGTCTCCTGGAGCTAGTTTTTCATAGGAAACCAAACCATCAGCTTTGGTAGTTTGTTCACTGTCCTTTACCTCTTGCCAACTTTCTCCATTTTTCTTGTAAAGAGCAAATATAGCACCAGCTAGACTAGTTCCTTTGTAGTCTGTTTTTCTGAATTTGATTTCATTCTTAGGGTTTATAGCTTGGATGATTAGTTGGGCACTAGCCACAGCCTTATTATCAGCAAATCTAGCCAAATCCCATCTAGCTGCTATAGTACTTCCTCTGACTATAATTGAGCCAACTGAATGAAAATCCTTTATTTCAGATAATGGTATCTTGCCTTTGACTTCTACTATATATGAGTCGGTTGAACTACTGCCAGAATTTTTATCTTTGCTAAAATTGAAGTTTGTTGCACCCATCCTATCAAATCTTTGATTTAGTATCTCTGTAAGATTAGCATCATTATTTACATCAAGAGCAAAGGATTCTGGCATTGAGTTTACTATATTAGTATTGCTGTTGTTATTCAATTTCATAATCCTAACATTAGCATAGTTCAGTTTTTTAGTGTTTGAATTGTCTGAGCTATATGGATTGTAACGGAAAGTCCAGTTTGGATATCCCTCATCACGCATCCTATTAATATAGTAGTATTGGGTGAACTCACCTGTAGTCTTATCCATCTCAGTAATCTTACCAGTAAGGTTGTGCCAATAATTATAGGTTTGATAATCAGTGCCATACCAATAACGATAGTACTCTGTGTATTGGTAAGGGTGGCGTGAAGTTTCGCTTGGAATATCATATTCCACATCATAATTCTTACTCTTTGAAACTTTATCTCCAAGTCCTATACCAACTTCAACATTATTAGTAGATTTTTTAATTTTATCAAGATTTATCCAAGTTGCTAGGTTTGTCTTAAGTTCTGTAAGTTTATATGTCCTTGCATATTCTGTAAATGTGTAGGTGATTGTGTTAGTTGTCTTATCATATTTAGCCTTGGCTACTGTACCTACACCATCTGCAAAAATATCCAAACTACCCAGTGGTTTATCCTTGTAAATACCATATAAGTCTATGGAATCTGAAAGTTTAACTTTGAAGTAGTCACCTGGATTTATTGTTACTGGCACTGTAAACTTAGCTGTGATTCCTATACTTTGAGCCTTGTGTGGGTGGACTGAATTTTTTGTGTCTGTCTTATCATTATCCAGTGTTTTTTGAACCCTAATCTCTGGATCTTCTAGAAGTTTAATTTCATTTGTTAAATCAATTCCACCAGAACTTGTGTCGTTTACATATGGGTCTAGCCCTTCACCGCCTACAGTAAATCTCCACTTTTGTCCATTACTCTTGTAACCGTCTGGGGATTTTATTTCCTCTAGGATGTAGTTACCTATTGGAAGTTTATCAAAGATAGCAACTCCCTTTTCATCGATGCTTGCAGTAATTGTGTCATTTTCATTTAGAACAAGATCTCTTGGCACGTCTACAATAAACTTACCTGAGTTTGGAGTTTTAACCGTTACTGCATTATTTCCATTGAAAGTTACAGTGACCGTAGCGTTTGAGATTGTTTCTCCAAAAATCTTGGTAGCTCCCACTCTTACTGGTTCTAGGCTAAGAACCTTTCCATTTTTAACTACTGGATCTACTGAATCTTTCTTAGCTACTGTTGCAGTTGCTGTTTCTTTTAGATTTTCAGATTCTGCACCATATAAACCGTCTTTGTTTTCTGGTGAATCGGAATCAGCAGCGGTTCCAAGTCTAATTAATCTAAATTTAGCTCCTACAAGTGGATTTCCCTCTCCATCTTCTTTATTTATTCTGACCTTACCTTGACCTGGTTTTTCGTTTATTATCTTACCCATGTTCTTTGCAGTAGCACTGGTTACATAGTCGACTAACTGACCATGTTCTACATTTGTAGCTGCTGGGTTGTATTCTATAATACCATTACCATTGTCATACTCTAGAGTGATTTTTCCTCTGCCTGGTGTGATATCACCAGTCTCGGCATTGGTCTTTGGTTCTTCATAGGCAACGGTCATGTAGAGGATAGGGCCTTTGATTGGTCTGTAGCCCTTTGGAGCTTCAACTTCCATTAGTCTGTAACGACCTGGTTTTAGACCTCTAAATCCGAAGTAACCGTTAAATGCTGAAGATACATAAGATCCTGGCACATCTACATAGTCATTTTGGATATATTGTTGAAGTTTAAATATTGCTCCTTCAAGTCTATTTTCAGTTACCTTTTTACCATTACTTTCCCAACCTTCACTCTTTTCTCCATCACGTCCGTGTTTTGAGAAGGTGATATTGTATGTTTCTTCATCGTTTATGATGTCCAAACCTTCTTTTGGTATATCTAGTTCATCTTTAGGCTTATCAGTAGTATATAGATTTGAAATGTCGGCTGATGTTGAAAGGGTCTTTATTGGTGTAGCATTAGCTAATGCTGGACGAATTTCACCACCTTCTAAGCCTACCCAATTTTGGTATCTGTCATTGTAAAATTCATCTGACCAACCTTTTGGTTTAGTATTTGCTAGGGCAGCTGCACCTGCTTGGTAAGACGCCTTAGGGAAGGTATTCCATTCAATTTTTTTATCCTTTTCATTGTAGACTGCTTGGTAGAAGCTTCTTGCTCCTTGGTAGAATTTGATATCCATTTCTAGTTTAGCAAGGTCTTCTTTCTTGATTTTTGTGTTTTTATGAGGAGCAACTGGATTTCCATTTACATCTTTTTCATTTACTGCCATACCTGACACTAGTGATTCATCATAATATCCTTCAATATCTATGAAGTAAACTTGACCTGGGTCTAGGTTTAATTGATCTTCGTCAAATCCCCAATCAAATGGTCTCCACCTTGCGGTGTTTACCATTGATACACCCGGTTTAGAAAGATCATAGTAACCTAGTATATAATCCGTATCTAGATTTTCTTTAGGATTGGATATCTTGTAGGTTGTCCTGTAAGCTGTCTTTAATCCTTCTTTTATTGTATCCGGTTTTACTCCTGGTCTGTCCTTTTCAACTCTCTTATATTTTGGAGTGATTTGGACGTTGACTTTTTCTTTTCCACTGTAACCTCTTAGGTCTATGATTACCCTTTGTACAAATGTCTTCGCATCTGGATCTATGTGGGTTATCTTGGATGCAGTTCTAATTGCAAGATTTGTTCCTGTTGTATCATCTTGTATTTTAGATTCTTTTGACAACAAGTATTGTGAAGGTGTTTGTGATGGTCCGAAGTAGGTTGCGTGCATCCTGCCTTGGTCATCTTTAACTTCAATCTTCCACTTAGAAGAAGCCTTCTTATAGCCCAATGGTGGCTTGATTTCTTCCAATACATAGTAACCTTTTTGAAGTTTGACTGGTTGGTTATCCTTATCTTTAAATAGAATTCTACCATCTATTCCAGAAACTGCTGTCAAGGTCGTAAAGTCTTTTACTGGAGTTTTATAATCCGCTTCAGTCTTTATTAATTTAAATTCTCCACCTTCAAGAGTCCTACCAACTACGTCTTTTTTGAATATTTTAAGTTCCAAACCAGCTTTTCTATTTGTAAGCTTAGCATCTTTTTTGATGATTTTATTTGGATTGCTTGGGTCATAAATTAGGTAGCCAAGTTCATCATCATCTGGTTTAACATCTGAACCACCACCTGGCTGACCAGGGTCTGGGCTTTGTCCTTCTTTGAACTTAGCATAAACTGTTACATTTTCAGAAGGCATTATGAAGTATGGTCCTTCATTGTCATATTGGACATCTACTGTTCCGCCCCATTCTTTTGTAACGCTTAACGTGTCAAGTGTCATACCTTGATTTGGTGTAGCCTTGATTCTTACCTTGTCATTTGGATATGGTCTTCTAGGCTCAGCTGTTACACTACCACCTGTTATGTCTGGATTAATTCCAACTAGGTAAGTTCCTTTTGGTGGTTGAACATATTTAACATTAGCGTAAATAGTTACATTTTGACTAGGCATTTTGAAGGAACCTTTTGTCTTGGAATCATCCAATGTCAATCCTGCTAGGCTGCCCGTTCCATCTGACTTTTGTACCCAAACATTTGTTATTTCATAATCAGGATTTGGTGTTACTGTAAATTCTACAAGTTCTCCTGCCTTTGCTTTGTTAGGTGCTGTCCTTGTATAAACTACTACCTTCCTATTTGTATTACCATCCACACCCACATCATAAATAGTCTCTGGTACTACTTCTTTTTTGTTGAATGTTACACTTACATGAACATCCTTAGCTTCCATTTTGAAAGTATATTTGCCATTTTGTAATTGTGGTCCAATAGATTGATTGCCCACCTTAACATCGGTTATTTCAACTGTGTCATCTTTTGGAGTGACAGTTACTGTTACTTCTTCTCCTTCGCTAGCCTTATCTTTATCAACTAATACACTTCCAAGGGTAGGATCATTTACACTTGTTGTGATCTTGAATTTTGATTTCTCGAAGGTAGCTTTTATAACTACATTCATGTCTGGCATAGTAAAGCCTGTAGCATCTGTAAGTTCCTGCAAGAAGTTTCCAGCTTCATCTTCTAGCCAGATTATATCTACTATATATCCATCATTAGGATGAACAGATAGGGTTATTTGTTGGTCCTTGTAAGCCTTGTTAGGAACACCTGCTACTACACCATTAGGACCTAGGTAATTTTGGATTGTGTGTTCTGTTGGTTGTGGTTGTGCTTCATCCTTTGTACCATATTCTATAATTCTTGGTTGTGGATCAACTTTTTCTTTGGTTCTTACAAAGACTGGGTTAGGTTGTTTTACATCGTCAATATAAGTTACCTTGTAGATATCAATTTGATAGCCTTCTTGACCTGCAAATACTTGTTTTTCTTCGCCTTTTTTCATGTTGGCGTTTGGTCTTCTTTCAGGCTCTTGAGGAATTGGAAGTGTTGTCCTTACTTCTTCTTCCTTAACTTCTGTCTTTGGACCTGATGTTTTGTAGTTAATATCATCTACACTAGCGTATTTCTCAGCTGCCCATACTTTATTAGGTCTAAAGTTTTTATAGTAGTCCATTCCCAAACCTATTACACCAGACTTAGGATAATCATACTCTACTTCTATTACAAAAGGTCTACTTTCAGATTTAGTCAACTTAAATTCGTATCTTTTAAAAGTTCCAAATTTATTGGTTACATCAGACATTCCTTCAGATCCATATTTAAGAGTTTCTGTTCCAATGTATTTAATGTTGTCTACTGTAGATGTGCTTTCTACTGGCCTTATGCTTAAAACTTTAATATTAGCTTTGTTACCATAATAGTCTTTAGCATAGATACTTCTATTAAGTGGTTCTGCGTGGAAATCAAACTTCGCATCCTTTGAAGCTTCACCTGACATATTGACTAAAAATATTTGTCTATACTTACCTTCAGATTTATTTATTTTAGTTATTTTGGTTTGGTTATCGCCACCTTCAGATCTTGTAGTTTTATTTCTAGATCTATTAGGGTCTACTTTTTCCCAACCATCTGCTCTAACTGCTAATCCTACTATTTCATCGCCTATTTCTAATCCATCTACACTTCTGAAGAATCTACTTCTCAATGCTTTGCTTAGACTAGTTATTGAGCTCAAATCTTCATTGGCTGCAAGTGCTACTGTATTTGACAGACTAGTTCCATCTTCTTCAGCGGATCTTGCCATTGGAGTAGGTGTCACTACAGTTGCTTTACCTACTATTAACTTGGTATTTTTATCTACCGTTGGATTTGCTATTGGGTAAAGTTGGAAATTATTTATATTTGTATATTCTTCTGCTCCCCAATATTGGTTACCTTGGTTGTTATAGTCCATACCTGTTCCGATTCCACCAATTTCAGGTTGATCTTTTAGATCTGTTTCTATAACGACTGCAATAGTTTTTTCACCTGTTATTTTAGGATTTATTACTAATCTTGTATGATTGTTTTTGCTTATTATCTCAGTACTATATTGAACGTTGGCTCCTATTTTCCCAAGATTTTCTGGACTTGCATCTTTTCCAACTTCAGCTACGGAAATTACATTTGTATTTTCTGTGGTTATATCCCATTTTTCTGGATAGGAATGAAGCTCTAGTGTAGGGTCTGATAATTTTTCAGTTAGTCTGTTTAAGACATAGACTTGTCTGATTCTCTTGGTTGCTTTGTTTATTTCAACTATATGAGTTTTTATTTTTTTATCAGCGGTTTGTTTGTATTCTTCTCTAACTGAATCTGATTTATTAATCATTGTAGAGTTTGCTATATCTACTTTTTGCCACTGAGCTTCTGGATCTGTATTAGGAACTTTATCAGATGTGCTATTGTCCTTGATGTATATTTTTCCATCATCTTGTATTGTGACTGTCCAGTCTGTGTTCGAGCTTTCGTAACCTTGTGGAGCTCCATGTTCTTCTAGCTTGTAAGTTCCTGGAAGTAGTCCTTCAAAAGATACCTTTCCTTTGTCATCAGACTTGCCCCACTTAGTTTCTGTTACTGGGTTAGTACCTGTTAGTTTAAATGTTGCACCTGACAAACCATCGAGTTCTTTTTCTCTTACTTTTGTAAATTCAAATCTGTGCTTGTTCTTTACGTTGGTTACATCTAGAGAACCTTCAGATATATAAGCCCCTACGATATTTCCTGCTTGGGTGTTGGATGTTACTTCATCACCTACTGGTATATCTTCTACAGATTCATAAAAGTCTGGTTTCCAGTATACTTTTTCATTAGCTGTTCCAACATTTTCCCAATAATCCATACCTAGACCTACTCCAGCGGATTCGCTTTTGTATGGTACTTTTACATCAATTATTATAGGTTTATCTGTTGCCGGAAGATCAAATTCCATTCTTTTTGGAACTTCACCTTGTTTTTCACCTTTTTTTGCTGTTAAATTTATTTCTTTTGCTATATAGTTTTCCAGTTTTATATCGCCTACATTTTCTGTTACTGCTTTGTCAAGTTGGAAAATTTTGTAGGCTTCGGTTCCAACATACCAATCCATGTTGTTTTCATTTAGTGGTTGTTTATGGATTTGGACTTTTGATGGTCCCATTTGTTTGGCTTCTGGATTTATTATAAATCTTTGGATAACGTAAGGTTTCTTTGCTGTTTTATTGATACCAACAATTCTTGTACCCATCTTATATGGTTTTGGATAATTATCTACATAATCTCTCCATCTTGGGTCGGTTAAACCATTGAATTTTGCTGGTGATCTTTTAGCAATATCTACCCAGTGTGTTCCCTTTTCTTTTAAGAGGGAGTTATTTGCCGCTTCGCTAGTTTGTTCTTTTGGTCCTTCTATATAATCGTGAACTTCTACTTTATTATTACCAACTACAAGTACCCATTTTTTATCAAGTTTTTTGTAACCTGCTGGTGCTTCAGTTTCTTCTAGGATATAGGTTCCGTTTGTAAGTTTTAAATCCGCTCCTGTGCTATTTTTGAATTTTACACGACCACTTGTGTCGGATATACCTGTACCGACTTCGGTATAATTTTCTCCGTCTTTTTTCTTTATTACAAATTTCGCATCAGGTAGAGCTTGGCCTTGGTCGCCTTTTTTGTAGACTACAAAATCTTGACCTTTTGGTTTGTTTGCTACATCAAGAATTAGGTCTTTACCTATTATAGATGTTCCGTCAGTGTTAAAACCTACTTCTGTTATGGTTACAACTCCATCTTTAGCCACGTTTACAAGCCACATCTTGTCTGATTTTATGAAATCTTTCGGAGCCTTAGATTCTACTAGCCTATATACGCCTGGTTGTAATTTATCGAACGTCAAATATCCATCTATACTTGTTGTCTTAGATATAGTCTTATTTGTCTTAAGATTTGTTAGCGTGAATATTGCCCCTTCTAGGGTTTTAGATTTATCAGCTTCATTATATTTTCTAATTCTAAAGCTAGTTGGTACATATTCTTCGTTTGCCACCATTACTTTTTGCTTGTAGAACTTAGGTATTTCTTTTCTATTTTGTTCTGCTGTAGCTTCGTTTATGTTTACTTTTGAAGCAAAGGCTGACTTAAGAGAGTCTTTATCAGAAGAATTCTGCATAATGAAGGCTCTAAACATATTCCTAAATTTATTTAGATCCGTTACCTTAAATGTTTGTTCTATTACATAACCTTCATTATTCTTAGATATGGCTGGCATATCAATTTTAAGCGGTCTAGAATCGGGAAGTGCTCCTGTTGATTTTATTTGACTTGGATCAAATGTCAATGCTATAGCTCCTTGCCTATTATAGACATATTGTCCTTCGATATTTTGATTTAGTTCCAATCTATATGTTCTAGGGTCATTTTCTGGTCTAATACCCATTGACAAAGGCATGTAAGGCTCGTTTGTTTTATGATTAAACTGATCTACTGTTGGTTGTACAGAATATACCTTTACATTTTCTAGTTCAAATGCTGGCATATTTCCATTGCCTGACCAATATGCTATATTGGTTGGTGACCAGTTGGTTGACATCCAGTTAAAGGATAGAGTTCTAGCATTTCCACGACTGCCAACTAAGTTTGCCTTTGCATTGTAGTAAGCTATTGCCTTTACATACCAGTTACCGTCTTTGCCTTGGTATACATCTCTAAAATAATAAGCTTGTGTTGGAGAATTTCCACTTGGATGTGAGTCATAGTCTTCATAGAATGCCTTGACGTTGACGATATCCGTTTGGTTACCTTTAACACCTTCTTGACCCGGAGCTACTATATTTTTAAAAGAGTAATCTCCTGAATTTTTAGCGTAAAATTTGGATGGAATAACACCATCTATTACTAGGTCAAATATTACCTCTCCACTTCCAGACGCTTCTGTAAATACATAGGTCAATAGATTGGTATCATAGTTGAAGTATGGTTTAGCTATGACTTGACCGTTACTTTTTATTTCTGGAAACTTATTTACATATTGAGTGAAGTCAAGATTTGGGTCAAATTGAATTTCGAATCTCTTTCCTGGTTCTGATGATTTTAATTTAATATTTGCCTTGTAGGTGTAAGACTCATAACGATAAGCTTCCCATACTCCTGGTTTTATACCTGTTTCACCAAAATTGTTTTCGCTTAGTTTCATTGATTGGTCAACTGTAACTACTGGAACTTTTGTTTCGGTATCTTTAACTATTTCATCTTCAATCCAATAATCTACGCCTGGAACTGGAGTACCAACTCCATCTTTAAATCTTGGTGTGTAGGTCACTTGAGATGCTTCATCTACATGAACATCAAATACAAGTTGAGATTCTATATAGCCTTCTGGTCCTGCTATTTCTTCTATAGTATAGTAACCTTGAGGCATCATTCCAAAGTCTACCTTACCTTTTTTATCCGCTTCATTGCTGGAAACTACGGTTTTAAGAACTTCATTGTTAGCAGAGTTTCTAAGAACAAATGTAGCTCCGCCCAATGGGTTCTTATTAGAGTCTACTTTGATTACCTCTACTGGCTTTGTTTCAAATTTTTTATTTTTAACTAAAACAGTTATTTCGTTAACAACATTAGGGTCTGCTGGTGTAATAGTCTTTTGGATTTTAGAATTGTTTCCAGGATCTGTATTGTCTACTAACCAGTCGTAAGATATTTTTCCATCATTTGATTTTGGTGTACCTGTAACTTTAACTAGGAATCCCCAGTTTGTTCCAAACCTTACATGTGGGATTTTGATTTGATAACCAGATTTTCCTGTGTAGGTATCGTAAACATTGTTAGTTCCCTTGATAGGGTATTTATTTGGTTGGTTTAAAGCTGGTCCACCAATATTATTTTCTACACCAGATTGAATATCCATAGCTTGGTTTAATCCAGGTCTTCGCGATGGGTCTACGTCATATACTTCTACATTTAGACCATCATTATTATATCCTGTGATATTTAATCTAGTATTTTGGTTGGTTCCGCCACCTTCATCTGGTTTTAGATAGATGTAAGTGGTTACTTGTCCATTCTGTCCCTTAATCGCAAATGATCTAAGATTCATGAAAAGAGGATATTTATCATCTTTAAAGTATTGGGTAGCTGAATCATCTCCTATTTGAGTTGAATCTGGTCCAGTAGCCTTTACCTTGCCATTCTCATCTATAATTATTTTAGTATCTTCTGCTAATTTATATCCTACAGGAGCTTGAACTTCTGTTAGATAGTAGATTCCTGTAGAAATATTTTTAAATTCTGCTTCACCTTTTCCATCAGTTACAACTTCTGCTCCACGGAACAGTCTAAATGTAGCTCCTGGTATAGGTGTTTTTCCATCTTCCTCTACCAATTTAAGTTTAAAGTTACCACTTTTTTTTATTTCTCCTTTAACAGCCCTGTTGTGGATATAGTATTCATTTAAGTCTGTTTTATAGTAATTGTAGTTTTCAGTATAGTGGTCGTTTAAATCTTTTGGAAAGTCCTGTTTTATTGTTGGTTGGATTCTCGTAGCAGTTCCATTGTCATCAATATTCCATACTTTTACATTAGGGATTGTTATTCTTCTTGAAGATGAATCATCTTTTGCTGCATCTACATGTTCTGTCCCTAAAACATTGTTTTCATTTGCAGGGTCTACTGCTTTTATATCTTGGGCTGGCATTTTTAAACCAGTATCAAGTCCCCAGTTTTGGTCTATGGATAGGTCTTCGTACTTAGATATCGCAACTCCACCTAGTGTATAGGCAGATGGATTTTGTTGATCTAAGTCAGTTGTATATTCATAGGCTGCTATTGTTCCTACTGGTTGTGGTGTGTTTGGATTTTTTTCAGCACTTGGAATTGCTGGTGGATTTATACTTGTCTCAGTAGATTTCACAACCATTTTACCAGTTGCAGTATCTATTCCATAAACTGCAACCTTAGCAGTTTTTAGACTTTGATTTCCTCCAAGCTCTCTTG
Source organism: Peptoniphilus sp. BV3AC2 (assembly GCF_000478945.1). NCBI lineage: Bacteria > Bacillati > Bacillota > Tissierellia > Tissierellales > Peptoniphilaceae > Peptoniphilus > Peptoniphilus sp. BV3AC2. Next base: position 56,886 of record NZ_AWXD01000030.1, read on the forward strand.
AAGCTAATGGTAGTTTTCCATCATCACCTGTTGAGACTTGATCTGTTACAGTCCACTTAGCGTGGTTTGAATTTGCAAATTCACCAAGAATAGATGTTCTGTTGTTCATGCCTACACGATTTGGTGTAGCATCTTCTACCTTAGATCTCGGATAACCTTGAGTTCCGACTATTCTTTTTGCTCCTACCTTACCATTGGCAACTGCGTTAATATCCAACATATAAGTTTCTTGAATATCAGTTACTGGTGTATAGAAGGTATAAGTGAATTTATTGCCATCTTTTTTATCTGGCTTATAGTGAATGGAGTCTACTATACCGAGTTTACCACTTAATTTATTACTTTCTGGGTTTTGTATAGAAACACCGCCTATAGCGAGTTTTTCTATTTTACCAAGTCCAGATCCTTTGACAGTAGTAAAGTTGACATGGAAGTCTATTCCATTTAGATTTACTGTTGAAACTACTTGTGCTGTCCAATTGAAACCTTCTAATTTTCCATCTTTTACAACTGGTATACCAACTGCATCCATGTCTACCTTATAGGACTTGTCATCTGCTTCTATAAGTTCTGGTACATCTCCTCTACCTGGCTCAATAATAGATCCTGCAAGGTTACCATTTTTATCAACTTTTTGTGGTATTAGGTCTTTTGGAGCTTTTACTCCAAGTCCACTTACCTTATTGGTTACTGTAAATGTTCCGTCAGGATTAAATTCCGTAATATTCGTTGGATTATAATCAACAGGAATATTTAGTGGGACCTTTATATTTTCTGGTATTTCTTTTACAATTTTATATTCAATGATATTATCTTTTGAATTATAAGTAGGTGTTGCAATAACTTGTCCATTATACCTAACTGGTTCTAGGCTAGATGGATCTTTAACTGTAAGCTCTTTATCTAAATGGATTTTGAAGAATTGACCTGGTTTGATTGGTCCAAGTGCATTTGATGTCTCAAATCTTGTCATAACCGTGAACTTCTTGCCATCTAGGTTTAGACCATTAGAGTCCGCTCCAACTGGTTCTGGAATTTCTTCACCAGACATTTCTAGCCCTTGATTTTGATCTGCATTAAAGCTTGCAGCTTCAAATAATCCTGCACTTCTAAAAGCTGATCTCAAGAAAACTGGGCTCATTGGTTTATCTTGAACTGCTGGATCAACAGGATTAATGTTGTAGATTCTTATTAATCCAGCGTCAATTTCTTCTTGGGTTTGTTCCGTTGGAAATTGAGCTCTGAACTCTGCCATCATACGGCTAAGTTCGTCCATACCCGCTAATACATCTGCTTCATTTTGATTTTTAAATAGTTTTAAGCCAAATGGATTTTCTGTATCTTTTCCTAGTACTTGGTCAAATACATTGCCTTTTAGCGCTTCTTCTTCTAGTTTTTCTTCTGTTTGTTTATCTTTTTCTGGAGAGTTTTGTTCGTTTCCTTCTATTATATTAGTCTTTTTATCGTTTGGATTTTCTGCTACTACAAGTTCGTCGTTTTCCTCTTTTGCTTGTGGGTCTATCGCTGGTACGAGTTCGTCTTTTGAGTTTGTTCCTTGTAGCTTGTCAGCTGAATCATTTACTACGATGTTTACGGTGATTGGGTTTAGATTTGGTCCTACTAGTGTGACAGATCCCTTACCTGGTTGTAGGTTGATCTTGTTACCTACGTTTTCGATTATGTCGAAATTGGTGTCTTTTAATAATTGAACATAGGAAAGAGTAGTTACTGTTCCGTCTTCCTTAGTAACTCTTACTGATAGTTGGGATAGGTCTAGTATGTCACCTTTTGCATAGGTGGTCTTACCAGGGTTTACCAATGTCCATGATTTATATAGTTGGTTTGGTGTTTTATTGTTTTGAACTGGTTTTTGAACTGGTTTTTGGGCTGGTTTTTGAGATGAGTTTTGTGATGAGTTTTGACCCGGTACTTCCGCAGGCAAAAGGGTATCATCTTTTGGGTTTGTCTGTGGCGTTGCCGGGATTAAGATTTCGTTATTTTGAGAGTTAGTTTCCGATTCTGGTACTTCGTCCAATACATGTACATTATTCTGTGGTGAGTTGGTACTTGCTACTACCGCGACAGGCGTAAATACGTCCATAATCATTAGTACTGCTAATATTAAACTGATGGCTCTTTTCGATAAACTTTTCATATTTTCTCTCCTAATTTCTTTATGTATTATCTATTTTAAAAATAGTTTTGCGTATTTTTGTGTAATATTTTTGTATATTAAGTTATATAATTTTCTTATAATTATTATAAACCTTTAGCTATTTAATATCAATACTTTTTAAGTAAAGATTAAGCCAATTATCTGATATTGCTTGTGTTTTTTTGGAGGGGAAAAATGGTTATTATTTTATCATAAATATTTTTTCCATGCAAATTGATAATGTTTTCTATTTTACATTGGATGAAACAATTGATTTACCTATATCCTTTTTTTGTGATATTGCATTATTTTTGTATAAAGATACATTGTTTTTTTTGTTTTTTATGAATATTTGGTGAAATTTAATTTTTATTTTTATTTTTTTGTTTTTGTTTTTTTGGTGGAGAAAATTTTTTTATTTTTGATGCTATCTGGATAGCATGAGAGATAATGATTATTAATTAGAATTTTTAAATTATTTATTTGCATAGACTTGACCATCGGAGGTTATACCCATTCGACTCGCTGCGCTCGCTCAGGGTGACTGCGTTTATTAAGATTTTCTCAGTAGAGCCTCTCGGCTGTGGAACCTAGAAGGTTCCGCTACGGGGACAAATTTAAGTATTGTTTGTTTTACGCCTGCCGGCTGAGGGGAGATAATGTAGTATCGAAGTTGATGGAAGCTAGTAGCTTCCGCTACGGGGGATGAATCTGTATTTATATGATTTTACGGCTTCGCCTGAGGGAAGATTTACATAAATTTATATAAAGATTAAATGGTTATTGATTTTTTGTAGCGGAAGCAACCTGCTTCCATGCCGATAGGCTTTACGTGGAATTAATTAAGGAAGACAGTCACCCTGAGCGGAAATGACAAAGCTTTAGCTTCGTCATTGGAGTCGAATGGGTATAGCCCTGGAGAGGTCAAGTATTGATGATCGGTGTAGTTGGGAGATTTTTATATTTTTTGGAATAGATGGGTTAAATATGGGTCAGATCCTTCGACTCACTTCGTTCGCTCAGGATGACCAAGTGGGAAGGGGTTCGCTCGATAAGTGTTTATTATTTGGGAAGTTAATAGAATTTACGCCTTCGGCTGTGGAAGCAAGATGCTTCCGCTACGGGTGTGAACATTAGGCATGGTTGTTTCACGGATAACGCCTGAGTTGGGATAATTTAGTATCATGGTTGATGGAAGCTGATAGCTTCCGCTACAATGCAGTTGCAGAGATGGGTTAAATATAGCTTATACCCGTTCGACTCCAGAGCCTTCGGCTCTTCCGCTCAGGGTGACTGTAGTTGGGCGGTTAATCTGTACAGAGATCCTTCGAAGCCCTGGCCGAAATCTTTGATTTCGTAGCAGGTCTCGTGCAAAGAGTTCCAAAGAAGCCGAATGAAATGAAGGCTGATTTGTTGAACTCGACTGCCCCTCAGGGTGACTACCACATACTGACATTATTTTAGAAAGAACCAAGGGAAGACAGTCACCCTGAGCGGAAATGACAAAGCTTTAGCTTCGTCATTGGAGTCGAATGGGTATAACCCTGGTGGGGTCAAGTATTGATGATTGGTGTAGTTGGGAGGACTTTTTCTGTAGAGATCCTTCGACTTCGGCGGTTGAAACCGCCTTCGCTCAGGATGACAAATTGGGAGGGATTTCGCTCGATGGGTGTTAATTATTTGGGAAGTTTATTGTAGCCTTCGGCTCTTTCGCTCAGGGTGACCGCAATTGCCGAGGTTCAACTAAAACACAGGCATTAAAAAAAGGAGCGTGTGCTCCTTTTTCATTAATTTTTATTTTATTTTGCGTGGTCTAGGTTGTAGAATATGGTTGCTAGTTGTGATCTTAGTGCATATCCCGTTGGGTCATAGAACATTGTGCCGTCGTTTTTAGCTGTGTCTTTGAATCCTTTTATGATTCCTAGTTTTACACAGTCATAGATGTCTGTTTTTGCCCATGCTGGTAGTTTTGCATCGTCTGAGAATACTGGTGCTTCGCCTTTTACTTCCATCTTCTTGTAGTCTCTTAGATATCTTGTCATCACTGCTGCTAGTTCTGCTCTTGTGATTTCTTTGTTTGGTTTGAAGCTTCCGTCTTCGTATCCTGCTACGATTTTGTTATCTTTTGCCCATTTTAAATATGGTGCGTAGTATTCTGTACCTGTTACGTCTGTGAATTCTACTTTTTCTTCTGTTTTTTCTACTTTTTCATATCTTCCTAGTACTGCTACTACCATTGCTCTTGTTACTGAGTTGTTTGGTCCAAATTTAGTCTTGGTTAGTCCTGAGAAGTATCCTTTTTCTACTGCGTATTTTATGAATTCTTCTGCCCACATGCCTTTGATGTCTTCGAATCCTTTTGCTTCTTCTGCTTTTGCGTCTTTTTTAGCTACTGTGATTCTTCCTTCTACTTGTGCGTTTACTTCTTTTTTAGCTGCGATATATTTTGCTAGGGTTTCTGATAGTAGTTCGTATTGTCCTGTTACTGTTTTGCCTTTGAATACGTCGTATTGGTCTCCGCCGCCTGCGATGAAGTCGTTGGTTGCTACTTTGTATGTTTTTTCTAGGTCGATTGGTTTTCCTGCTACCATTACGTCGAATACTCTTTCGCCTGCTTTTTGTGTGTCGTCGTATTTAAATGTTAGTCCTGATACTTGGCAGAATGCTCCCGCTAGTTCTGGGGCTGCTTTTACTCCGTTTTCTAGTGCGGCTATTACTTCTTTTCCTGTTAGGTCTACTGTTACTGTGAAGTTTGTGAATGGGAATGAGGTTAGTACTTCTCCCATGGTTACGTCGCCTTTTGCGATGGTTTCTCTGATTCCTCCACCGTTTGTGATTGCGATGTCTGCTTTACTTACTTCTCTCATTGCGTCTGTTACTAGGTTTCCTAGGTTGGTTTCTTGTTTTCTGTTGAATTCTCTTCTTCCTTCTAGTTCTACTAGTGTTTTGCCGACGATTTTTTCTAAGAATGGTTTGTTTGTTTCGTCTACTTCTTTTTCGATTGCTTCGATTTTTTCATCTGGTTTTACTAGGCTCATTGCTTCGTATGAGATTAGTTCTGCTTTTTTGTCTTCGATTTTGTTTCCGTCAAAGGTTAGGGTTACTTTTCCTAGGTTGTTTGAGTGTGCTCCTGTTTGTACTAGTAGTGATGATCCTACTATTTTACCTGTTGGGATTGCTGTGTGTGAGTGTCCGTCGATGAATAGGTCGATTCCTGGTACTGCTTTTAGTACGCCTTCTGATCTTTCTGATTCTTTGGTTGATTCATCGATTCCTAGGTGTCCGATTCCTATTATGAAGTCTGCTCCTTTTGCTTTTAGGGCTGCTACTTCTTGTTTTGCTACTTCGATTGGTTCTGCTATTACTATTCCTTTTGTGTTTGATGGGTGTGATTTGTAGTATGTTTCTGGTGTGCTTAGTCCGAAGAATCCAATCTTTACTCCGTCTACTTCTTTGATATCATTTTCTAAGAAGTCTCTCTTGCCTTGTTCTGTTACTACGTTTGATGCTAGTGTCTTGAATTTACCTTGTTTAGTTAGTTCTACTAATCTTTGGTATCCATAGTTGTAGTCGTGGTTTCCTGGTGCCATGTAGTCATATCCTACTTCGTTTAGTAGTTTTACTATGCTGTCGCCTCTAGAGATGGTTGCAAATGTGGTTCCGTGGAATGTGTCTCCTGCGTCTAGCATTAGGACTGTTTTGCCTTCTTTTACTAATTCGTCCTTGTAGGCTTTGATCTTTCCATAGCCCATTGCTTTTTCTCTTTCGTCTGCTCTTACTCTTGCATGCACGTCGTTTGTGTGTAGCACGATGATTTCATGCTTCTTTGGTGCTGCTTTTTCTTCCGCTGCTACTGGAAATGATGCGAATACTGTTGTAAGCATCATTACTAGTGCTAGTAGTAGTGATAATTTCTTTTTCATGATTACCTCCTTGTTATATCTCTATTGTAATGTATATGGATTAAAATTTCCACTTGGCTTGGAGAAGATTTCGTTTATTTTTTTATTTTTCTACGATTATTTTTTATATTTTTCTAATGCTTTTTTTAAATTTCTTCATTAAAAAAGTGCCGCTTCTGCGACACTTATTTTTATCTGTTGGATCTTCTCCATATATTCATTTTTTCTGCTTCTTTTATTAGTTCATCTCTAAATTCTGGTGCTGCTAGGTTTATGATTCCTTCTGCTCTTTCCCAGGTTGATTTTCCTTTTACGTTGAACTTACCATGTTCTGTTACGATCCAGTGGGTGTTTGGTCTTGCTGCTGTGATCGCTGATCCTGTGTCGAAGTTTGGTAGGATTCTTGAGTGTACTTCACCTGCTTTATCTGTGTAGGTTGAGGATAGACAGATGAAGCTCTTGCCGCCTTTTGATAGGTATGCGCCTAGTACGAAGTCTAGTTGTCCGCCTGCTCCTGAGATGTGTCTCATGCCTGCTGATTCTGATGATACTTGTCCCCATAGGTCTACGTTTACTGCGTTGTTGATGGAGATGAAGTTATCTAGTTGTGAGATGATCCTTGCGTCGTTTGTATAGTCTACTGGTGTTGCCATACATTGTGGGTTGTTGTCGATGAAGTCGTACATTTCTTGTGATCCTGCTGCGAAGGCATATACTTGTCTAAATCTGTCGATGCTCTTCTTTGCTCCGGTGATCTTTCCATTTTTGTACATGTCTACGAATCCGTCTACGAACATTTCTGTATGAACGCCTAGGTCTTTTAGGTCTGATTCTGCTATTAATGATCCTACTGCGTTAGGCATGCCACCGATTCCTAGTTGTAGACATGCTCCGTTTGGTATTTCTTCTACGATTAATTTGGCTACTTTTCTGTCTACGTCGCCGAATGATCCCTTTGGTAGGGTTGCTAGTGCTGGATTGTCTCCTTCTACTACATAGTCTACTTGGTCAATGTGTACTACGTTTTCTACTCCGCCTAGTGCTATTGGCATCTTTTCGTTTACTTCTATTACTACCGTCTTGGCTTTTTCGATTACTGCCATTAAGTGGGATGCACTTAGTCCAAAGTTGAAGTATCCGTGTTTATCCATTGGTGAGCATGTGATGTATGCGATGTCTACTTCACAGTTTTCTCTGTAGTATCTTGGTAGTTCTGAATATCTAATAGGTCCGTAGAATGCTGCATCTGTTGAGTTGATTCTGCCTCTGTCCGGTCCGCCTGAGTGCCATGATGTCCAGATGAATGTTTCTCCTTCTGGGTCTGCTTTAAATATTTCTGGTACCCATAGTAGTACTCCGCCACGTACTTTTACGTCCTTTAATTCTTTTGCACGTTTTGCTAGTTCTCTATCGATTGCTACCGGGGTGTTGGTACACCATGCATAGTCTACGTAGTCACCGCTTTTTACTAATGATGCTGCTTTAGCTGCGGTGATTAATTTTTCCTTATAAGATTTTGTGTAATCCATAATTCCTCCTATTTTGAAAACATTTACATTTTCTATTATACCCTAGATTTCAACTTTATAACTGTAACATCTTGATTTTCTTCTATGGTTATTTTTTTGTCGGTCTTTAATTTTTCTTTGAACCTGCCAAGCCTTAGTGCGTTCATTACTACGAAGATGGAGCTCATGCTCATTGCAAATGCTGCGATCATCAGATTTATTTTTCTTTTCTAAGCTCCTTTAAGATATCGTTTAAGCTGTCTTCCAATTCAAGGGTAAATTCTTTGCCATTTAGATAATCTAGATTCTTTAGTCCACCGAAAATAATCTTGTAATTGTGGAGGAATTGACTGTTAAGACCAAAACTCCTCCTGCCCTTGTACTTTAAATCTCCAACGATGCTTCTGTTGTATTTTTTTAAAGTCGCACGGATTTGGTGAGTCCTACCGGTTATGAGATTGATATCCACCAAGGTATACTCGCCTAATCTCTCCATTGGGCGGATGATAGTTTCGATTTCTTTTCCGTCTCCCCTCTCATTTAAACTTACCTTGTTCTTTTCGCCGTCCTTTTCTAGGTAGCTTATGTCGTGGATCTCTTCGTCAATGCTTCCGTCAACAAGCGCCATGTAGTGTTTTTCAAGATGTCTATTCTTTATGGCATCGTTAATGTCCCTTAGAGCCTGTGCATTCTTGCATCCTATTAAAATTCCAGAAGTATTTCTGTCAAGGCGATTGCAAAAAGAAGGTCTAAAAGATTTCTCAACCCTCGGCACATATTCACCTTTGTGAATCATGTAGCTTACAAACATATCGAGGGCATTTTTTTCGTAATCCTTCTTGTCGTTGTGGGTGAGAAGTCCCCTCGGTTTCTTTACGAGAGCTATGTTTTCGTCTTCGTAAATAATCTCAGGGAAGTCCCTCTTCACATGATTTTTAACCTTTGTAAATTTTTCGATGGTCTCATCGCTGAAATAAATCTCTACCCTATCATTTTCTTTTAAAATATATTCCGGGGTGGATTTTTTGTTATTTACGGTTATATTCTTTTTTCTAATAGACTTCATGATCAGGGATTTTTTTGCATTTTGCAAGTATTTTCCCATGAATCTGTCCAGTCTTTGATCTTTGTCATTTGAGTTAATAATAATTTCTTTCATCTATTTAATTATACCATTGTTTAAAAATCTTTCCAATTCTGGTATACTAGCAACTAGGAGTTGATTTGATGAATATATTTCACAAAATGCAAGACAGTATTTTAACTGTACTTAAATACATCCTACTAGTAATATTTCTACTTGTGGTTGCATTTATAATTAAATGGAGAATTGACAATATTAACCAAGCGGCTAAGAAAAATGTCAATGTTTCTCTATCAATTAAGGACGAAATAAATATACTTAAGAAACAATATATATCTCTAACAGAAAAAGAAGGAGTTAATCTAGAACTTCCAAAGGTGGAACTTACAGAAGATCCACTAGATAACACCATCACTGTAGAGATAAAGGACGGAGAAAATCTCGATGAAATAGGAGAGACTCTTAAAAATCTAGATCTTATAAAAGATGTAAATGCATTTAAGAAAATCTGTTATGATATGGCAATCGAAAATAGTTTCAAAGCCGGATCTTACAAAATTGAAAAGAGAGAAACCGTTAGAGAAACCTTACTTGAAATAGTTGGGATAAGCCCTAAGACCTGTGAAATCACAGTAACAGAAGCTATGGGTGCAAGAGACGTTGCAGATCTATTAAAAGAAAGAGAAGTAATAGAAGATACCGATGCATTCGTAGACGCAGCAGATAAGATGGGTAAATTGGAAGATTTTAAACCGGGAAAATTTGAAATCAATCTTCCACTTAGAGTATCTAAGATGATTGAAATCCTAACTACTGAACCAAGTAAAAATTAAAAACATTGACAAATATATTGTAAGTCCCTATAATATATTTGTATGCTATCGTAGCTCAGTCGGTAGAGCACTACATTGGTAATGTAGAGGTCGCGGGTTCAATTCCCGCCGTTAGCTCCATGTCCCCAAGACCATTGTCTTGGGGATTTTTTTGTTTTTGTGTCAGAGATTGTTTGGATGCGGTTTTGTAGCGGAAGCATTTTGCTTCCATAGCCGGTCAGTCGAGTTCTGCAAATCAGCCTTCATTACATTCGGCTTCTTTGGAACTCTTTGCACAAGACCTGCAACGAAATCAAAGATTTCGGCTAGGGCTTCGAGGCTCTGCACAGATAAACTTTGTTGATTAAAAGAATTTCTAAAGGTATGTCCTTTTATATTGTCATCCTGAGCGAAGAAGGCGTTAGCCTTTGGAGCCGAAGGATCTGACCTATATTTAACCGATTTAAGACAAAAAAGTAAAATAATAAATCTAAATAAATATACTACACTTCTCTATTCTTATTCTTTCTTCTTCCAATTTTCTTTTACGAGGGAGAATGGCAGTCGAGTTCTGCAAATCAGCCTTCGCAATGCTCGGCTTCTTTGGAACTCTTTGCATAAGACCTGCTACGAAATCAAAGATTTCGGCTAGGGCTTCGAGGCTACAAAATCTTCCCAACTACAGTCACCATTCGCTCAGGTGACTGTATCCCTTAAGTCCTTCACTTTATTAATGTCCATGTGATAGTCACCCATATCGAAGTCTAAGGCTCTAGCCTATGGTCAATTATTGCAAAGAAAAAAGACGGTTTCCCGTCTTTTCAAAATCAATTTTTTATGCTTTCAAAATGAATAGTCCTAGTTATAATTCCACCTGTTTCATTAGACTCATCTACATAAAAGTATTCAACCGCAGTATTATGTTTTAATAAATCAAGTGGTTTTCCATATACTTTCATATCTTTTCCATTTGTTTGGAAAGTATTATGGAATTGTTCCGTTTGATAAATGAAACGTGAAGGTCTAATTGGTAATAAGTCTTCTAATTCATATCTTTCCATCATTCCATTTTTCACAGTATGCTTATTGATCTCATTTGTACTTATAAAAATACTCCTTAAATTACTCAAATTTAAGGTTTTTCCCCACATTTCTCCAGTCAAAAAACCGGTAAGGGCATCTTTATATCCCTTTGCAACTGAGGTCGATAATATATCTCCGAGCAAATAAGCGCTAAATTTTGTCGTACAATGTTTATCTAGATAGGATACTTCTAGTTTATAATTATCAATTTTTTTCTGAGGAACTATTTTAGCAGTTTCTTCCATAACCTTTATGAATTTATTTTCTATATCGACTAATTTTTCTTCTGCCATTTTGGTTAAGAAGATTATTTCGTAATCAAAACTAATATTTTCATCGCCAGCTACTAACTTAATCTTCGTATTTGGCTTTGTCGTTTTAAGTTGTTCTAAGATTCGGGCATCATTTACATCTTGGTTTCCTTCAAGTCCTGCTATTTTAAGGATGTCTTCTCTTATAGATCCTAAGATTTCATCATCTGATTTTGTAAGATCTCTTGTAGTTTCTCCGATGGTATAGCTTTTTATTTTGTTCTTTTTAATCGTTTCAAGAATTGATTTTTTTAGATTCTCTTTGTAAAAACTTATCTCGCTTACGTCCTTTGTAAATAGAAGATAGTATTTGTTTTGTATGTTGTCTATTCCAAGTTTTAAATCACCTAAGTTCTTGTAAACTTCTACTAATGAGTTTTTGATATTTGTCTTAATTTTGTTTTCTTTTTCAAAATCTGCTTTTGAAATAACCTTTAGTGTAAGCGAAATATTTCCAGTTATTATTTCTTTGTTTTCACTTTTGATTATTATTTTTGTATTGTTATCTGATTCTGTAAGTGATTTATTTTTTTCTGGTTCTGTTTTTATTTTATAATCATCAAACTCTGTTAATCCAATTTCTTCAGTTACACCTTGATTATCTGTTAATTTAACTTTAAGTCCATCGAGATTCAGTGATTCACCAACTACATAGTTTAGTTTTGTAGGTGGAGAGATAACTTCTATCTTAGTTATATTGTTTTTGTCAAATTCTTTTGCAGAGAATTGTGCCTTAATTGTTCTGTCTTGGTCAATTGCTGTGTTTGTATCTAAAACTGGATCCCATCCGTCAAATTTATTGTTTCCTATTGCTGTTACAGCTGGTGCTTTATCAGCGATGTCTGCTAAGGTCTTTCCTGCTGTCTTTAATATATAGAATGTGTTTTCTGCTGCTACTGTTCCCTCTGATGTATCTGTTGATTCGAATTTTACTGTCCAATATTTGTTTGCATCTGGGTTCTTTCCATCTGGTTTTGTTGGGTCTTTTGGTCCTACAACTTTTTCTAATACTGTTAAGGCTTCTGTTTCTGCTGTTAAGTTTCCTTTTGTTAATTCTACAGCTTTTCCATTATTTGCAGCTACTGTTAGTTCTGTAGCATTTGCTGGTGCTACTTCTATTCCGTTTGCTGCAAAGTCTGCAAAGGCTACATCTTTTGTTAATCCTTGGTTATCAGTTAATGTTACAACTAATCCGGTTAAGTCAAGCTTTTCACCTTCTGTGTATTCTAATTTTGGTTGGGTGTTGACTGTTATTGATTTTACATTCTCTGGGTCAAATTCTTTCGACTTTACTATTAATGGATCAGTTTCTACTTTTTCCACACCGTTTAGTTTTATTTTTATTTTTGTATTATTATGATCTGTTTTTAGCAAATCTCCTTGTGATGGGTCTGTTGCGATTCCGTATTCACTAAAATCTTCTAAAACAATTTCTTTATCTTTTCCTTGAGTGTCGATTAGCTTCAATTTTATGCCAGATAGATCTAATTTTTCTCCGTCGGTGTATTCTAGTTTCGCTGGTTGGTCTTTAACTTCAATCTTAGTTATATTGTTTTCATCAAAGACTTTTGGTGTTTCTGGTTCTGTTCCTGGATCTGTTGGGTTTTCCGGTTCTGTTCCTGGTTCTGGTGGTGTTTCTGCTCCCGGATTTTCTTTTTCTGGTTTATCTGGTTTATCTGGCGCAGGTTTTACATCTGGATTTGGTTTTACATCCGGTTTTTCCTCTTCACTTGGTCTAAATCCATAGCCAATCCAATAAGGATAGAATCCATTCCAGATGGAGCTTTCCTTGTTAACATCTTTTTCTTCTTTTGCCTTTAAAACTTTTTCAGACTTAGTTTGATTTTCCACAAATTTTATAAAATTGTAGGTCATTTCAAAAGTTTTTTCTCTAATTGCAGGGCTTTTGTAGCTTCCTTTTATATTTATATCATCAAGTATCCCATTATCCTTTGCAAAGTTTATAAAACCTTCTGCCCAATTTGTAGATTTTGCTTCAATTTTTCTATAGTTTGGATGAATTCTCGCCAAAATAGAAATCATTTCTTCGTATGTAATCTCGCCTTCCGGTCTGAAGTTCCCATCTGGATAACCGCTAATATATTCCTTTTGTTTGGCGTAGGCGATGAATTTTTCTGCCCAATGAGTATTAGGAACATCTTTGAAGTCCGCCTTCAATGTCGAATCTTCTTTTGCAAGATTTTCTTCGCCCTTTGCAACTAGAACCATTCTCGTAAACTCTGCTCTAGTTATTGTGTCATCTAGTTTTAAATCTTTTGTCTGTCCTCTTCCCACTATGAAATTGTTTTCAAGCATCCATTTGATCTTCTTGCTTTCTGCGGTAGATTTTTCTGCAGCTACTACAGGTTCAAATGATGATAGTAGTATTATCGCCGCTAGGATAATAGCCGTTAATCTTTTCAAAATAATCCTCCCCTTGTTTAAATTTATGTTACTCTTATATAAAATTATAACAAAAGCACAGTAAATGACAACCATTTCATAAACCTTTTGACTTAAAAATAAGCATAAAAAAAGGAACAGGTTTTATAAATAAATTTCTGTTCCTTTTAATAGGCACCCATCCGTTCTGTTTTAGGTTCTATCACTATTTTCCTCTTTTCAATTTGTAAATTAAATTTATTTTTTAAATAAATTTTGCGATGAGTTTAATATTTATCTTTCTACCAGACAACTTAGGTTTTAAAATGCTCAAACTTTTTACATCTGTAGCTTGTAACCAAGGTGTCCTCTAAGCTTTCTATTAGTTGTAATCTCACTATTGATTTTATATGAACATTTGCATGGATTACATAAAACCCGCTTGACATCTCAAGTCGTGATTTCCTATTGCAAATGGACTTATGAATTTAAAATTCTGTTGAAATTAAATTTCTGTTATCAATAGGATGAGTGCCACCCAATTTCTTGATATTATATTAATACCCTGCCGCGATAAATTTAAACATGTTTTTTAAAAATTTTTTTATTTTTTATTTTTTTGATGTTTTAATTTGTTTTTTGTAATTTGATTCAAGTTTAGATTTTATTTTTTTAATAAACTACTCTTTATATAAAATAAAATGCCCAAAAGGAGATTCCGTCTGGAAGAAACTCGTAAAATTCAAGCCTAAGGAGACCGGCTATAAATCGCACTGTTTGAGCGTAGCGAGTTGCGATTTATAGGTCGACGTGGCTTAGAATTTTACGAGTTTCTGTAATCGAAATCGACTTTGGGCTTTTATTTTTGGTATGATTCATTTGCCTGGACTAGGTTAAGTAGAGGTTATACCCGTTCGACTACGACGGCGTTGCCGTCTACGCTCAGGGTGACTGCAGTTGGGAGATTTTGTAAAAATATTAATTGCAAATACTGGTTAAATATAGGTCAGATCCTTCGACTCGGAAATAAATTTCCTCGCTCAGGATGACTGTATAGAAGGATAGACATCACCACATTTTTATAATCAATTAATTTTTTCTACGCAGAGCCTCTCGGCTGTGGAAGCTCCTTGCTTCCGCTACAAAAAACCTCTCGGTTAGTTTATTTAACCAAGAGGTTTTCTTTTAAAATATTTATTCTATCTATTCCAATTTTCTCTAATGCTGTCTTTGTATTCACTATTTAACATAGCGATTAATTTTAATCTTGCTTTAGGTCCTTGTAAATAACCTTCGTCTAGGATACATCCTACTTTTTCAAGTTGTACTGCTGCTCCTTTTGAACCGTAGACTTTCCAAACTCCACCTGTATGGCATTTGCTAACTAGTATGACAGGGATATTTTTGTTTACATATTTTTCTAAAACATCTTGTACTCCTGGTACTACTGCTCCTACTCCAAATCCTTCAACTACTAAGCCATTCACATCTGTATTTAATAGAGTTTCTAACATTTCTATTGGGTAATCCAATGTCATTTTTATTAGGTATACTTTGTTAGTAAGTGGTTCGTCCAAGATTTTTATGGCTTTATCTGGTGTATATTCGTAAAAATATTTAACTTTTGCTCCATATACAGCTCCCATTGGTCCAGATACTGGATCGCTAAATCCGCCTAATCCTGCAGAGTTAGTCTTGATAACTCTTTTTGCGCAGAATACTTCTTGATTAAATACGACGAGCACTCCTCTTTTTCTACTCATTTCGTCTGAGGCTACAATTATTGCATCTCTTATATTTGGAGCTCCGTCAAATCCTAGGTCCTTTGCTGATCTTTGGCTTCCTGTGAGCACCACTGGCACTTCGGTAGATAGTAGTAAATCTAGCATGTATGAAGTTTCTTCCATGGTGTCTGTTCCATGAGTCAATACGATTCCGCCAACATTTTCTTTCAATGTTTCTTCTATGGCTTTTTTGATATCTAGTATGTCGCTACATTTCATCTCTGGACTTGGGATACTTTTTATATCTTTTATTTCTAAATCTATTCCTAGATCACCAAGGTGACACTGTTCTATTAGTTGCTTTCCTGTCAAGGTTCCTGATTGAAGTTTCCCTGTTTTTGGATCTGCTACACTGGTTATAGTGCCGCCCAAATTCAATAGTGCTATCTTTTTCATGCTCTACTCCTTAAAATGGTCCATAGTTTATAGCTTGTGCTACTACTAAAATTATCATTGATAATACAAATAGTAATGCTAAAAGCTTAAAGTAGAATTTTACCCAATCGGTGTATTCAACTTTTCCTATTGCTAAAGTTGCCATAAAGTATCCAGAGGTTGGTACAAATACATTTGTAAGTCCATCCCCAAATTGGAATGCTAGTACTGCAACTTGTTGATTTACTCCTACTATGTCAGCTAGTGGAGATATGATTGGCATGGTTACCAATGCTTTTCCACTTCCTGATGGTACAAAGAAGTTAAATATTGTTTGAATGATGAGTATTCCTATTGCGTTTAAGAAGCTTGGCAATGCTTGTAAGAATTTAGCAAAGAAGTAAACTATTGTGTCTATTATCATCGCTTCATTCATGATTACAGAGACTCCTCTTGCAACTCCTATAAGGATTCCACCTGCAAGTACGCTTTTGCATCCTTCTACAAATGCGCTTACTATTTCATCAGAGTTCATCTTTCCAATTATTCCTGCTATTATTCCTAGTCCTACGAAGACTCCTGCCATTTCTATCATGCCCCAGCCTTTTTTTAGCACGCCGTAAACCATGAAGGCAAATACAAGTACAAATACTATTCCGATAATTTTATGTCTTGTTGTAAATTCTTCGTCGCTACTTCCTAATTCCATATCTTGTTCGATAATTCCAAGTCTCATCGCATTTTGAAGACTGGTGTGGGAATCTACTTTTATTGATTTTGCATATCTTATTACATAGATACATGAAATAATCATAAATATAACAAATACTATTACTCTAAGCCACATCCCTGAAAACATAGGTAGTCCTGTAATTTGATGAGAGATACCTACTGTAAATGGGTTTGTAAATGCTGCTGTAAATCCAACTACTGTAGCTACAAGCGGTACTGCTACTGCAACAATATTATTGAATCCTAAACTTATAATTAGTGGCAAAATAATTGGCACATAAACCATACTTAGTTCTGCTGTTCCTACAAAAGCTGCGATAAAACCAAATACCATCATCAAAACTGGAATTAATGCTTCAGATTTTTTAGAGAATTTGGTTGAGAGTTTTTTTACCATGATTCTTAGAAGTCCTGTCCTTTGTATAACTTCAAAAGCTCCCGCAATTATAAGAGTAAAAGCTATAACTGATGCAGATTCTACAAATCCTTTAGGAATTGAAGATAAGAATCCCAATAAGCTAGTAGGTTTTGAATCTATAAATGTAAATGATGTTGGATCGACCATCTGTCTTCCATTTGGTCCTTCAATCCTTGTGTATTGTCCTGCTGGTATAAAGTAAGTAAGGGCTGCCATAAATATCAACAAGATAAATAAAATGACAAGCGCGTTAGGCATTTTTAGCTTTTTCTGTTTCATTTTTTTCTCCTCTCTTGTAAGGGCGATGATTTCCCACGCCTCTTCTTCATGTGTGTAAAATTTTAAATCTTACATTTTTAATTTAGTGCTTAATTATAAAATATGCTGCTGTTTTAAGTTTCAAATATTGGAAAGATTTAAAAATTCATCCAACTTTCAAATATAAAAAGTATGAGTCTTTTTAGAAATTTTCATGGTTGTTGAAATATTATTTACTCCCATATAATTTACTTAAACAAAATGTTCTATGTTTTTTTTAGTTTTCCTCCTCCATTTAATTAAATTTTCATATACTACTCTCTGTTAACAGGATACCATATTAATTTAGATTTTTATAGTTGAAATAGTTGAGCGTAACTGTTGCTACCACTCTTCAATTCTTAAAAAATCTAGTTAAATCAGTAGCTTTAGCTAATTATTTTTCTTAAATTAAATTTTATTCAAATATTTTATACATTCTTTAAATACATTAAGACCTGTTTCTAGACAGCTTTCGTTGAAATCAAACTTGTTGTTGTGATGTCCTGCTGCTAATTTCGTTCCAAAGATAAAATGGATTGCTTTGCCACCATTGTCTTGAACCCTATTCATAAAGTAGACTACATCCTCAGAACCTTCTAAAATACCACCTCTAAAAGTATTGAATCCCTTTCCTGACAGCAAACTATTTATCTCTGTGTAAAATTCTTCATCTGTTTTTTTAAGTGCAGGTGCTGATCCTACTTCTTTGATTTCATATTCTAAATCATATTGTAATGCTGCACCATGAATAACTTGCCTAGTCCTTGTATCCAAAATCTCTCTTATATCTTCAGTTTCTCCTCTTGTCTCTAGCATCAACATTGCATTGTCTGAAATTGCGTTTCTAACGGTTCCGCCTTTCATAACACCTACATTTATTCTTGCCATACCATCTGAAATCTGTGGAAGTGTGTGTAGATTTAAAATTGCACTTGCTGCACCTAAATTTGCATTCTTACCTTTTTCAGGTGCTGCTCCTGCATGGGCTGATACTCCTTTGAAGGATACATCAAATTTAGTCGTAGCTAAAAATCCAGTAGTTCCAACTCCTATTTTTCCATCTTCTACTCCCAATCCTAGATGACTGGAGAAGAAATAATCCACGTGGTCTACTACTCCAACTGAAGTCATGCTTTTAGCTCCACGCACACCTTCTTCCGCTGGTTGGAATATTAATATATATTTTCCTTTTAATTTATCTTTATTCTTTTCAATCCAATCAGTCAAAAATAGTCCGATGGAAAGATGTCCATCGTGACCACAGGCATGCATTCCAAAATTATTTTCTGATACAAATTTTTCTTTAACTGGTCTGTGATCATCATCATGAGACTCTTCTATTCCAAGTGCATCTATATCGAAACGAAATCCTATTGTTGGACCATCATTTCCTGTATCTATTGTTGCTACTGCTCCTGTATATCCTTGCAAAATTTCAGAAATATCAAAATCTGTGTCCATGTTTATGGTCTTTGCATATTCCTCAAGTCTTTCTTTTGGAGGCATACCTAGCATATCCTTTGAAGAATGGACTTCTTTGCCGTATTTTATATCTGTAACTCCAATTTCTTTTAATGTTTGAATGATATTTATTGTTGTTTTAAATTCCATCCAACCTGGTTCTGCAATTCTATGATAGAACCTTCTGCTTTCTACTAAATTTTCTTTTAAATTCATATAATTCTCCTTAAACCTATTATATTTATTATAATCGCAAAAAAAACTTCATTCAACTAATTAGATTACATTTATTTTTTGAATATTTATGAAATCAAAATATTGTATCTGTCTTTTCCGCTTAAGATGACTGTAGTTGGGAGATTTTATAAAAATATTAAATGCAAATACTGGTTAAATATGGGTCAGATCCTTCGAAGCCCTAGCCGAAATCTTTGATTTCGTAGCAGGTCTCGTGCAAAGAGTTCCAAAGAAGCCGAATGAAATGAAGGCTGATTTGCAGAACTCGACTGCCTCTCAGGATGACTGTAGTTGGGAAAATCTTGGAGCCTTCGGCTGTGGAAGCAAAATGCTTCCGCTACGATGCAGTTGCCAAAACTTGACCTTCGGAGGTTATACCCGTTCGACTACGACGGCGTTGCCGTCTCCGCTCAGGGTGACTGTATTCCTTAGGATAGCTTCCGCTACAAATATTCCGCTACAAATATTCCGCTACAAATATTCCGCTACAAATATTCTGCTACAAATATTCCCCACAAAAAAACGACACCCAGGTGCCGTTTTAAATCTTTAATTATTTTATTTTTATTTTGTAAATTTTTTGGCTGTGTTTAATCTTTCTACCAATTTGTCTTTGCCTAGTAGGTAGATGATAGATTTTAAATCTGGTCCGTGTACTGTGCTACTTATGGCTACTCTTACTGGCATGAATAGATTCTTGCCCTTTATTCCTGTCTTCTTTTGGATCGTCTTCATTATTGATCCTGCGAATTCTTCGTCCACTTCTTCTACTTTTTCTAATTCTTCTAGGAATGCATCTAGTAGTTGTGGTACGTGTTCTAGCTTAATTTGTTCTATTGCGCTTTCTTCTTCGATTTTTAATTCTCCAAACATAAATGAGATTAAGTCTGGGATTTCATCTAGTTTTGATGCGCCGTCTCTTACTATTTCTACTAGTTTCTTGTACCAGTCGTAGTTAGCTCTTATTTCTTCTTCTGTCATTAGTCCCTTTTCTACTACGAATGGGATTGATAGTTCTACGATTTTGTCTAGGTCATAGGATTTCATGTAGTGGGCGTTTACCCAGTTTAGTTTGTCTACGTCGAATACTCCGCCGCTTTTTACTACTTTTTCAAAGGAGAATTGTTCTATTAGTTCATCCATTGATAGGATTTCTTCTTCTCCATCTGGTGACCATCCTACTAGTGCTAGGTAGTTTATTAGTCCTTCTGGTAGGTAACCCTTGCCTCTGAAGTCTTCTACTGACACGTCTCCTTGTCTCTTGGATAGTTTTTTGTGGTCTTTGTTTAGTACGGTTGGTAGATGAACAAATTCTGGTACGTCCCATCCCAATGCTTCGTATAGGTATACGTGCTTTGGTGTTGAGGATAGCCATTCTTCTCCACGTACGATGTGGGTGATGCCCATTAGATGGTCGTCTACTACTACCGCCATGTGGTAGGTTGGGAATCCGTCTGATTTCATAAGTACTTGGTCATCTATTTCGTCTGAGTTTATTACTACATCGCCACGTACTAGGTCGTGGAATCTGATATTTCTATCGTGTGGTAGTTTTAATCTTACTACGTATTCTTCTCCTGCTGCGATTCTCTTCTTAGCTTCTTCTATGCTTACGGATCTACATAGTCCGTCGTATTTTGGAACTTTGCCCTTGATTCTTTGTTCTTCTCTTAGGGCTTCTAGTCTTTCTACGCTACAGAAGCAGTAGTATGCGTAGCCTTTTTCGATTAATTCGTCTACGTATTTTTTGTAAATGTCTAGTCTACTTGATTGGATATATGGACCGCAATCTCCTTTTTCTGTGATGTTTCCATTTTCATCTAGGACTACTCCTTCGTCCACATGGACTCCTGACCAGTCAAGGGCATGGATAAGGTTTTCGATTGCTCCTTCTACGTACCTGGTTCTGTCTGTATCTTCTATTCTAAGTATGAAGTCTCCACCATTTTTCTTTGCGTATAGATAATTGTATAGGGCTGTTCTAAGTCCACCTATGTGCAAAAATCCCGTTGGGCTCGGTGCGAAACGGACTCTTACTCTATTCATCTAATCACTCCTTTTTATTCTTTTAGTATTATATCACGAAATGTGTAATTGTTCCTATTTTTCTCAAAGTCCCAAAAATTCTAAATACTCTTTATATTGATTTAATCCTTGGAAGTAGCCTTGTTCGTAATTGTTTTGTAGTTTGTGTAGATCCATTTCAGTATTTTCTACTGCTTGGTTTTCTGCATAGACTATGTAGGCTTTGCCTTCTTCTTTTAGTTTTTCAAGTAGTTCCAAGTCTTCGTTGTACCTTAGGTGTCTCGTTAAGAGTGCATCTATAAGTTTTGGTTTATCTTTTAGGGCGCTTTTAGTTAAAAGTCCCTTTGCTGGTGCAGTTTTTCTATATCCCTCTGGTCTCGTAAGCACCACAAAGAATTTTTCATATCCATCTTCTATGGCTTTTCTAATTGGGATTCCTCTTCCAACTCCGCCATCATAGTAGGTTACTCCATCTATTACAGTTTCTTTCATAAGAATTGGCAGTGAACATGATGCCCTCGTGATAAGTTTGATATCTTCCACCGTCTTCATGTCTTCCTTGGTGAAGTACTTCATTTCTGCCTTGTCCACATCGAATGCGCCTATGGTCATCTGTGCTTCGTTTTCATAAAACCTATGGTACACGTCTCTCTTTTCCTTCATAGGTTCATACTCTGTGTAGAGATATTCTGAATTGAAGTAGCCTTTACCCTTTATAAGGGAGCTTACACCTCCCACATTTTCATCTCTGACCACGTCGACGAAGTTTCTCTTTATTCTTTCTTTATCCCTTAGTAGGTAGTTGACTCCGTGGACTGAACCGGCAGAGATTCCGATTACATAGTTAAAATATATTTCTTTTTCAAGTAGTACGTTTAGAATTCCGGCGGAGTATGAATTTCTCATGCCACCGCCTTCTAAGATTAGTGCTACGTCTTTTACATTACTTTTTAAAACCTTCATAAAGTGTCCCATCTAATTCATTTAAATATTTTTCTGCGCTAATGGCTGCTATACATCCGTCTCCAACAGCGGTTGCAACCTGTCTTACCTTTTTCTTTCTCACATCTCCTGCAGCGTATACTCCGTCTATGCTAGTCTTCATATCTTCGTCTGCTAGGATGTATCCATCTTCAAGGGATAGTTGTGATTCGAAGAGTTTCGTAGTTGGTACAAGTCCTATAAATACGAATATTCCAAATGGTTCTTCGCTTTCAATCTTTGTAATTTCGCCAGTCTTGGTATTTTTCAAAGTAAGTGCCTCAACGATATTTTCTCCTTCGATCTTTACAACTTCGCTATCCCAGATGAATTTTATCTTGTCATTATTAAATGCTTTTTCTTGAAGGCTCTTTGAAGCTCTTAGGCTATATCTCCTGTGGATGATGGTTACAGTCTTTGCAAATTTAGTTATGAAGAGTGCTTCTTCCACCGCACTGTCTCCACCTCCGACAACATACACATCTAAATCTTCGTAGAATGCTGCATCACAGGTTGCACAGTAGCTAACTCCTCTTCCTGTGAACTCACTCTCACCTTCAACACCAATCTTTCTGTGGCTTGCTCCAGTGGTTATGATTATAGATCTTGCTTCGTATTCTCCGTACTTTCCTTTTACTTTCTTTTCTTGTCCTTTTAAATCTACAGATAGTACTTCGTCATTTATAAATTCACAACCGAAGTTTTCCGCTTGCTCTCTCATATTTAATCCTAGATCCATTCCAGAGATTTCGATTATTCCTGGATAGTTTTCAACGGAACTAGTGCCGGAGATCTGTCCTCCTTCGATAGCTTTTTCTATTATTCCTACTTTTAATTTTGCACGGGATGCGTATAGACCTGCCGTTAATCCTGCAGGACCAGCTCCTAGTATCAAGATATCATACATTTTATCACCCTTTTCTCATTTTTCTTAACCTTACCTAGTATTTTACCCTATATGTTAATTTTATCATAATATAATTTTACAACTTCCCCCAGAAGAGTCAATTATTTGATATAATTAAGTTGGTGATACTATGAAAAAAAGATTAATCGCAAATTTATTTTTTATATTTTTGTTGATTTTTAATATAAATGTTTATGGAAAGACAAATTCCGAAATCGATAAGTTTAACTCCAATATTTTGATTACTAAAAATGGAGATGCCCAGGTAAGAGAATCGATAACGTGGAGTGCGGATAGTTCCAGAAATGTAGTCACTAGAACGATTGATAAGAAGAATACTTCTAAGATAGATAATATAAAAGTTTATATAAATGACAAATCCTTAACTCAGGATACCAAAGCGTCAAACGGTTCAAAAGATGTGTTCAATATTCTTGAAAACAACAACTCCGTTGAGATCAAGGTGTACACTTCATTTACAACTAATAAGACCATCGACTTTAGTTACGAGCTAAATGATATGACTTCATTGGGTCAAGATATTGGATATTTTTCCTACGATTATTTCAAAGACTTAAAGGATGGCATCGGAAATTTCAAAAGCACAATTACTTTTGAGTACGGTCCATTTGCTGGAAAAGATATCTTCATAAGTTCAAGTTCCGATATTAAGTCAGAGGTTAAGGATGGCAAGATCCTTTTAAAGGGAAGTAATATTTCTAAAAATAATTCTGTAAATCTAAAGGTTCTCTACGATATGGACTTTACAGAGTTTGCTAAGAATAGAACCGAAGACACTTACAAGAGTCTTCTTTCTTCTGCAAAGGAAAATCCAACAACAGAAAGACCAATTATATATACATTTATCGCAATTGGATTTGGAATTCTCCTCATTCCATTTGGATATAAACTTTTGAAACTCGTGCTTTCTACAGACGATGAAGAAAACTTAGTCTTTTTAACTGCAGTTGAAGCCGGATTCTTTTTAAAGGGCAACCAAGTCTTAACAAGGCTTATGGAAGTAACCCTTTTGGAACTTGAAGAAGCTGGTGCAGTGTCCATCACTAGGACCAACTACACTACAAAAAGAGGCAAGACTAGGGCGGACTATATAGTTTCTAAAGAGGATGAATCCAAGATTAAGACATCTTATCAAAGATATTTCTTCGACAAATTGTTTGAATTAAATAATAGTGACGAAATCTCTTTTAAAGAAATTAGAGATATAAGAACAGAAAATGAAGTTAGATTCTTCAGAAACTTCGAAGACATCGGAAATATTTTGAAGGAAAGGCTAATAGAGCTTGGGCTTAAGTACCAAAGGTTAAAGGACGTGAAGTTATTTTCACAGGCAGGAGCAATCTCTGCCCTCTTCCTCGTATCCTCTGCCCTTACTTTAAATCCAATCATCATACTTATTGCAACCCTTGCACTTATAGGAATTTTGGTAGTCGGTCTAGCTGTCATGTTTAGACTCACTCCAAAGGGAGATTATGTCTTCAAAAAATATAAAAAAATAGAAAATGATTTAAAAGAAAACATTGACTCAGAAAATTGTAACGGAATGTTCTTCTACGGAATGGCATTTGGATTTGACTACGAAAACCTCATGACATACAGGGTGGACTATCCATTCTACAGCTTTACCTACGAACTTCTATCCTCTGAGGACGATTACAAATCATTTAACGAAGCTTTCAATATAGCTACCACCGGTTCATCCACCGGCGGCTCTATAAAGTACAGATAATTATTACTACTACTAGGAGAATAATATGAGAAAATATAGAAAAAGAGAGCATATAGAAAATTATTTAAGATCTAGTTATACAGGAAGTCCACTTTTCGACGATGTTATGCTTATGCACAATTCCCTTCCAGAATGTGATTTCTACGAAGTGGATACTTCTACTATGTTTTTAAACAAAAAGATCAACTTCCCACTTATGATCAACGCCATGACAGGCGGATCTGACTTCACAGAGGATATAAATAGGGACCTTTCCAAAATTGCAAAAGAATTCAATCTTCCTATGGCAGTCGGTTCACAAACCATCGCCCTAGAAGATAAAGACGCTATTAAAAGTTTTAAGATTGTAAGAGATAATATGAAGGACGGCATCGTTCTAGGTAATCTATCTGGACGAGCAACCATTGACGAAGCTAAGTTCGCAGTGGAAATGATCGGCGCAGATGGACTTCAAATACATCTAAACCCTGCCCAAGAACTAGCCATGGAAGAAGGAGACAGAACCTTCAGAGGAATACTTACAAATATAGAAAAGATTGTATCTTCATTGGACGTTCCTGTCATCGTTAAAGAAGTGGGCTTCGGAATGAGCAAGGATGTGGTTAAAAAATTATATGACATCGGAGTTAGAATCGTCGACGTGTCCGGCTACGGCGGAACAAACTTCATGGAAGTAGAAAATCTAAGAAATCCAGAAAATGATCTCTCAGAACTATATTCTTGGGGAATACCAACGGCGATGAGCGTCATCGGAGCAAAATCACTTGGACTTGATAATCTTCAAATCATAAGTTCCGGCGGAGTTAAAAATTCTCTAGACGTAGTTAAATCCATCGTCATAGGAGCAGATATGGTTGCAATTTCTGGAGAAATTCTTTCCTACCTAGTTCACGGCGGATATGAATACACCATGCAGTACCTGGCAGGTCTAATCTACAAGACTAAGATCGTCATGACCTTAACTGGAGCGAAAAATATAGAAGAACTAAAAGAATCCAAATATTTAATCACAGGAAAATTAAAAGATCTCCTCTGCGGATGCGAATCAAAATAAAAGAATAAATAAAAAATCCCTATCGCTAGGGATTTTTTTAGTTGGAAGTATTTAATTTATGGAAGGTAAACCTCTGAAATTTCGATTGCCTTTCCATTTTTTGTAGATATGCTAAATAGTGAGTCTTTGTGAGATTTAAAGTATTCTATAAATTCTTCCTTCGTAAGACTCGCATTAGATTGGGAAGATAATAATGTGTCAAGATTAAAGTATTTAGTATCCTTATCTAAGAAAAATGTTTCCAACGTCTTAGTTTTTTTGACATAGAAACCTCCCGGCATATCTACATTGACATTAAGACCTAGTTCCTTGATTCTTTCTTTATCTTCCAAAGTTATCCATTCCGCCAGAATTACGTGAATGTTATCGCCTATGTCTTTTTGATTTAAATTTATTTCTTCGATATAACCAGTATATTCTGATACAGGTACTATATAAAAGTCTTCTAAATACTTAAGCTTCTCTACTTCTACTTTGTTTGGAAATATTTTAAACGTAGCCATTGAATTTGTAAAATTAAGTGCCACTTCTCTAGGATCCTTTCTCCAAGTTTGTTCTCCATTATTTACCTTATCTTGCAAAGTCTTTAGATCAGAAGAATTTGGAGTATCTTCATAGTAGACATTTCCATTTTCATCAATCCATCTTTCCACTATCCAAATTCCATCTTTCCCCTTTTCTACAGGTTGAGAAAGAAGAGCCTTCCCTGCTCTACCTAGGAAGTCTTTATATGAAGCAACATAGTGTTCTGAAGTATAAGTCTCTCTGGTAATTATATTATTTCTCTCTAGAATTTCTCTTAAAATATTTTCATTTGCTTCCTTGGAGTTATCTTCTAAAAAGCCCTCAACACCGCTTACTGTAGTTATATAAACTTTGCCACTTGATCTAAGTTGGAAGATCATATAATTATCTCCATAACACTCTCCAATCCACCTGTCGCCTTTTCCTTTACCAATAAATCCATCATAGTTATCATAGGATTTCTCATCGTTAAATTGCAGGCTATAGTTTAGTTTATAAACTTCATAGGCCTTTCCATCAATATCATCATAGCTTAAAAACTTTTCTAACTTGTCAATTTTATAGTCAGAGACTGAAGCTCCAGCTGAATATAGACTTAAAATAGTTTCGCCAATATAACTTTTAGCAAAGTCTTCTACACTGGCATTTTCGTCTTGGGAAACTAAGGCGGCTCTTACCATAAACTCTTGGTAGTAGCTAGGTAGGTCAGCTGAAAACTTGTCTTCTTCAATATAACCCTTGTGCCTATATCCATCAGAAACTTTTTCAAAAATCAAATAGGGTGTTCTATTAAAATCACTTACCCAAGACTGGTCTAACACTTTTCCATCCAAGGTCTTTGCCAGCTCTTCTGCTTTTTTAGTTTTTAAACTATAAGCGTACTTATAAACTTCGATTTTTTTGCCGTCAATATTTAAATCCTTAGAAACTTTTTCCAGGTCGTCAATTCTATAGTCAGAAATTTCATAACCTAGATATGAAAATAAAGATTTTATTTGGTTTTCTATTTGAACTTTTAAAAATTCTTCAGGGTTTGGATAGGTTCTTGTAGAATCTAAGTTTTCTTCTTGGGTTTCTGCTTGGGCATTAGAATTTTCATTAGATTCTTTTTCATTTTTATCCGTCAAACATCCAACCGCAACCACAGCCAATAATATAAAGCATAACGCCAACACAAATTTTTTCGGCTTCTTGTATGCCAAAATGTTTTTTATCCTGGTCTTGGTGTTGTTTTCTCCAAAAGCTAAAGGAGAAGCTGTTAAAATTTTCCTGCCAGTTGCAAAGGAAAGAAGGGACTTGGAGTAGTCTTTCTTTATACTGTTTCCCAACTCTTTGATTACCTTTTCGTCGCAGGATAGTTCCATATCCAGCCCCATTAGGTAGTATGCGATCCAAACTAATGGATTGAAAAAGTGAATTATCGTTACTATAAATGCCAAAAACTTCCACAAGTGATCTAATCTTTCTATGTGGACTTCTTCGTGTTTTCTTATATATTTTTCTTCTTCAATGCTAAGGCCTGATGGTAAATATATATTTGGTCTTATAAGCCCAAAGACAAAAGCCGTTTCAAGACTCTTATTTTCATATACATTTTCACCAACTTGTCTTGAGCCCTTTAATCTTTTCTTAAGCTTAATAGTTGAGACGATGCTACAAATAATTAGAAGAATTACACCACTTAACCAAGTATAAAAGTACATTTCTTCTTTGCTTAATGTGTTAGATTCCGTAAAGTTCCTCTTTAATTCTTTGGTATTTTCATTTGGATTTATGCTCTGCTTTTCATTTTGATTTTCTTCAATCTTTTCTATAAAATTATTTTCTCCTTGATGCTCCTCATAAATAGTAAAGTTACTTTTATTGTTAGCTTGATTATTTATACTAATTCCCCTTGGAATCAAATTTGCAAAAGAGACTGAGCTTTTTATAGAAAATGGAAAAATTAAACTTATAAATGCCACCGTCCAAAGGCTATAAGAAAATACTTTTGGAGCTTTTTTAAGTAAAAATCTCACTAAGATGACTATTCCAATTACGAGAGATCCTTTTAGAGAAAGTCTTATTAATGTGTTTATAAATACAGCCATTTCATTCCTCCTTGTGATTTTCTATCAACTCTTCTAACTGAGCTATCTCTTCCTGTGTCAATCTATTTTTCCTAGTAAATGCAGCCAAAAACTTAGGTAGAGAGCCGCCATAGTTTTCTTCTATAAAATCATTACTAATTCTAGTTTCGTAGTCCTCGCGACTCATCTTGGATCTTACAAGAGAGTTTTTATTTTCAAAGACTCCTTTTTTTTCAATCCTTCTCAGTAAGGTGTAGGTGGTGGACTTTGACCAAGAATATTTTTCTTTACACAGATCGACGAGTGAAGAGGATTTGATCGGTTCATTGTCCCATATTAACTCTCCTAAATTTTCTTCTGCTTGACTTAATTTTTCAAAACTCATTTTGTCATCTCCTTACTCTACATTATGTAAACCATTTTTTATTTTAGTTTACTATTTGTAAACCGACTTGTCAAGATTTTATTTTTAATATTTTAGACAAAAAAAGAGATAAGTTTCATTCTTATCTCTCAGATTTATTTATTTAATTTCTATGGTATTAAAGGTGTAGGCGTTTAGAGATTTTAGAGAATGGGCTAGGTATGAGTAGTCGATGAATCTCTTGTACCTACTCCAATTGTCATAGACTTCTAAGATATATATGTTCATTCCACGATATTTTAATGAGATATAACCGCTTATGGTTACTGTGTGGCGTTTGTACTTTCCAAAGCCGATATTCATAAGTAGTGGTCTTCTATGGTCTATTTCTCTTTTTATTGGATTGTAGAAGTTGCCGTTGTAGTGACCCTTGGTTTTGATATTAAGCTCGTACTCTTCTGCGGATCTTTTTATAATTCTTGAAATAGTCATGGGAAGTGTTCCATTAAACACATTGAAAAAATAAATGTCCGCCGCATCCTTTATGGTTGAGTAGAGACTCTCCTCCGACTCGGGAAGGATTTTAAATTTATCTTTGTGGTACATGAACACTCTAAGTATGGATGCCAAGGTACAGTTGTTCTTGCCGTCGCCAAATTCACTTTGGACAAACTCTGGAAGCTCAAGGGATTTAATCTCCACCACCTCTGCTCCTGGATATGTCCTGTCAATATATTCTTCTAGATTTGCGATAACTTCGTAGTCGTTTATATAGTTTAAAAATTTTTTAATCATTTAATCACTCCTACTTATTCATACCCAATTAATTTAAATAGAAATTTAAAAAATATCAGAAAAAAGACTTGCATAAATTTTTGAATGCTGTTATACTTAATAAGTGACGTCGGGGTGTAGCGCAGTTTGGTAGCGCACGTGGTTTGGGACCATGGGGCCGGGAGTTCGAATCTTCTCACCCCGACCATTTTAATTTGCTTGCCTCAAAGGCAAGCTTTTTTTTATCCAAATTTTTAGTACAAGGAGGAAGTTTATGAAGTCAATTATATTTGATATGGATGGCACACTGGCTGATTCAATGGCGATGTGGAGAAGCCTAGGAATCGATTATTTAAAGAGTCATGGCGTAGAAATAACCGCCACAGATGCCCAAGAGATGACCACCATGAGCTTAAAGATGAGTTCCACATACATGAAAGAAAAATTTAAACTTCCCTTAACTCCAGAAGAGATATATGACGATATGAGACATATTGCAGAGGATTTTTATGCCAAGGAATGCAAACTTAAAGATGGAGCACTTGATGTTTTAGAATCTTTCCGCAAAGCTAATATCCCTATGATGCTTGGCACTGGAACTCCTGAAGAATTTTTCGATCCATTCTTAAAAAGAGAAGATATGTTCAAGTATTTCAAGGCTATTGCTACCTGCGACGGATTAAATCTAAAGAAGGACAATCCTAAATTTTTCTTAACCTGTTGTGAAATGGCAGGCTTTGATCCAAAGGAAACGGTATTAGTTGACGATGCTTACTTCGCGATAGTTGCTGCAAAAGAAGCAGGACTTACAACCATTTGTATGTATGATGAAGCAAACGACAATATGCTAAGAGAGCTTACACTTTCATCTCATATGTTCATCTCTGATTTAAAAGTTTTAAAGAAGATATTTCTATGAAAATATTATTATTTTTCCTTCCAAGGGGACTTATTTCATTCTTAATAGGATTTTTTCTATGTAGAATAGTAAGGCTCACCCTATTTAAAGATTTAGTAAATGAATCAAACAGCGATAGAGAGCTTTTGATATCAGTGTTAAGTGGATACATCATAATGCTAATGGTATTTATGTTTACGCCAAACTATATCATAAGCGGCTCCGGCATAGACTTAACATCAGAGAATTTTGACTTCGTCGGCAATTTTAAAGATAGAATAAATACCGGGTACTGGGGCATAAATCTAATTCCATTTGCAACCATGAGATCCTATATAAAGTACAGCGGAATATTTCATGCGCTTTTAAATATTCTTGGCAATGTAGTGTTATTTATTCCCATAGGATATATTTTCCCTATGATTTTAAAGAGATATAGAAGTATAAAAACCATGGCGGTGCTTTCCATTGCCATCTCCCTATTTATAGAGTTCATCCAGTTCTTCGTCGGCAGAAGCTGCGACATAGACGATTTGATTTTGAACTTTGTAGGGGGTATAATTGGGTATACAATCTTTTATTTTGCTGGAGATAGGATGAAATCTATCCTAGGAAGATAAGGGGGCGAAATTGGTTTCGACAGGGGTAATGAACTTTTAGTAGCGAGCAGTTGTTAGGAACAACTTTAAAAGCCTAAACAAAAATAAACGAAAACAATAATTTAGCTTACGCAGCATAATAGCGTCATCCGAGGTGGAAGGCCCACGGTCTACTAAGGGTGTCAAATTAAGTGGGACACGAAACTTCGCAATGGTTCTAACGAAGTAGGTATTAAGAACCGCGCCTTGCAGCAGCTGTCAGTAGCTAACTGCTATGGTCTATAAGAACTGACTGCGCTCGGAGAGACTGATTCGGATTTACTTTTGGACGCGGGTTCGACTCCCGCCGCCTCCACCATACTTGCAACTAGCTTGCGAGTTTTTTTATACATATTTTTAAGGAGAAGAAATGAAAAGAGACGAAGAACTATTAAGTAAAAAAAGAGCGATAGAGCTTCGGGATAGTGGATATATAAATTTGCAATAAAAAAGGAACAGATTATTTATCTAAACTCTGTTCCTTTTTTATTGGGCATCCATCCGTTCTGTTTTAGGTTCTATCACGTTATTCCTCTTTTCGTATTAAATTATTATTGTTCATATTTTTAAATTTTCTCGTACATTTTCATAATTAATAAGATTAATTACTACAAGTTATATCTTCTTCCGCATTGTTTACCAGAAAGTTTTAGTATATTTCATTTAATAACCATTTCTCATACTCCCAACTCTAAGAGCTTGTAGCATTTAAAATCCATATATTTCAAACAATCCTCTAACTTCCTATTAAGTTTTAATCAAATCCTTCAATATATTTAAACATTTGCTTCTATTTCAATAATAAATCTACTTTAATATTTAATTAAACGTCAAGATTTCTTTTAGCAAATGATTTTAAATGTGAACCTGTCGTTCTTTTGAATTAAATTTGAGCTCTCAATAGGATGGATGCCCTTACCAATTTCTTGGTAGTATATTAATACCCTGCTGTAATAAATCTAAACATGTTTTTTGAAAATTTTTAAAAATATTTTTGTTTTTTTGTTTTTTGTTTATTTTTGATGTTTTGAGTGTATTTTTTGTTTATTTT